>JAGFXG010000305.1 GCA_017860985.1 Deltaproteobacteria bacterium | reverse complement strand
AAACCCTCATCGTTCAGGGGAACGGCCAGACCTCCCGCGCCCTCCGTGACAATCCAATCGTAACGGGTCTTTAATTCATCAAGGTTTTTTCTGATGACATTCCTATCAATCGGGCGTCCGGCCATGCGTGCGGCCAGATGCGGTGCAACAGCATCGGCATATGCAAAGGGCGTCACCTGTTCAGGCTTTTCAGAATATCCGGAAGCAGCTTTGACAAACGCTGCATCCACGGATACAGCAACACCGTCAACCACGGTCACACCGCTGGCTACCGGCTTGAAATACGCTGCACGGCATTGATTTTTCAGAAGCAGGCACATAAGCCCCGCGGCAACCGCGGTTTTGCCCACACCCGTATCCGTGCCGATTATATAAATTCCCCTGGTCAAATTCACAATCCATCAATCTTTTTGCACTGCCATATCAAAAGACGTTACGCATGGCAATGAAAGAAAGTTTAACTAATGGCCAGAAAATATTTCACAAAATATTTTTTCCTGCCTGTTCTTTTTAATCCAAAGTTGTGATAAAGCGATTTCACTGTTTAGAACACCTTAGAGAACCTGGTGTTCCCGTTCATCTATGAACCGCCCAGGCAAGAAAGACAGGAAAAAGCATGGATCTGATCGACACCCTCAATCATAAGGCTCTGAAAGGAAACGGCATCAGCGCATCCGAAGCACTGGAGCTTTTTATCGAAGGAGCCGGCAACCCTTATCGCGTTCTGGCGGCGGCATCTGAGCTCCGCGAACACTTTAAAGGCAAAAACATCATTCTTTGCGGCATCACCAATGCTAAGTCAGGCCGTTGTTCCGAGGACTGTAAATTCTGCGCGCAGTCCTCTCACTATTCAACCGACGTCCCTTCCTATCCGCTTAAACCGGCCAGGCAAATGATTGATGAAGCGGCTCAGGCCAAAAAAGACGGGGCGGAATTCTTCGGAATCGTCACCAGCGGAAAATCCGTCAAGACCAAAAAAGAATGGACGGAAATTTTTAAGGCCATTGAGGGCATGAATAAAATCGGCATTTTCCCGTGCGCGTCGCTGGGCATGATCAACGCAGACAGAGCGCGCGAACTCAAAGCAGCAGGGCTGTATCGCTATCACCACAACCTGGAGACAGCCCGCAGTTTTTTCAAAAATGTCTGCACAACCCACGATTATGAAGAAAACGTTGAAACCATTCACGCTGCAAAGGCAGCGGGGCTGAGTGTTTGTGCAGGTGCGCTGATCGGCATGGGCGAAGGTGTTACGCACCGCATTGAGCTTGCGGCAGCCCTGCGCAAACTGGACATCGATTCAATTCCTCTCAATATTCTCAATCCGATCAAGGGTACGCCGCTGGACCATCTGTCCCCCCTGCCGCCCATGGAAATACTCATGACCATCGCTGTTTTCCGTTTCATGCTGCCGGATAAGGACATCAAACTTTGCGGCGGCAAGGAAAAAAATCTGAGGCAGCTCCTGCCGCTGGGTATCATCGCGGGGGCCAATTCCCTGATGACCGGAAACTACCTGACCACAACGGGCCGCGACAGCAAACTGGATCACGAAATGATTATTGATTTAGGCCTTGTACCAACACGGGAGATCGACATTTGCCGCTGCGACGCAAAAGTGGGAAACGCCTGTATCACCGAATCAAATAAAAAAAAGAAATAATCGTCGCATCCATAACGATTCAACCAGCCGGCAGATACTGTTCGCCTGTCCGCTATCCATGGACCTGTCTCTGATGAAACCCCCAGCAGGCTTCCCCGATTGCGCGGTTGTTGACTTCATGGTTTTAATCTTTGATATTCAGGCGGTGATGATAAGCCATCTCGCAGCGAGCTGCGGAGAATTTAACGCTCGTCCTGCGTGAGCGGGATTAAAGTGGGATATCCCAAGTCTTGGATGATTGTTCGGAATTCGGCAAGTTTTTTCAGTTGATCGTTAATCTCTTTTTTAGAAAGTTCCCTGGTCAGCCTGCTTCCTTTTTTTTCAGGCTGCAGCCGGATGGATTCCCCATCGAAATCAAACATGATGGCGGCTTTGGGAAAATCATTTTCATCAAAGAATACTATGGCGTGTCGTGGAATAAATGTTTTCGACAAGCCTTCTTCCAGCCCCCTGATATTGCTGTTGATTAACGAAATGACCTTTCTGGTTTGCTCATCGCTGAGTTGCCTGTCCCCGGAAGAAACGGTGTGATTGAATTTTCCATCCTGAATGATCGCATAGCCTCCCTTCAGGTTACCTTCCAAATTATACAGATAGGCCCTTGCATGAGCATAATTCAGATACGGCCATTTGCCCTGCTGCCCGAAAGCACAAACCGGGAATAAGCATAAAATGATGATCCAAATTCTTGCCGTCGTTTTCATTTTACCATAAGAAATTCAGGATTCCTGCATTGCATTCATGATGCAGATCGTCGTTTCATTCTCTTCTGTTTTTCATAAGGACCCGGCACCGTCATCGCCTCGTCGCATTTATTTCACGACAGGTTTTATATACCCTTCTATTTTGTGCCTGCTGGTTTCAGTCACGCCTTTGTATGTTGATGTTTCTTCAAATTCGACGGAAATCCAAGCATACAATCTTTTTCCTTTTTTAATTTCCCTGTCCTTGAATACTAACTTTTTTGCAATGATATTCCGTTCGCAATTCGAAACCGGTGCCGGATAAACCCCTTTGAACCGGCATAAGAAATCAGATCCTTTTAGCGTAATTCTTAATGAACTGAAATATGCAGGCATCCCTCCGTAGATTTCCAGGTTCAACACGCCGGAATCATACGTGGCGTCGCAAAATTCCATGATGTGTCGTCCCTGATGGGTGCTGACACAATTAGACGTATGTTCAA
>JAGFXG010000042.1 GCA_017860985.1 Deltaproteobacteria bacterium | reverse complement strand
GTGTGAAGCAGTCTTACTATTCTTTCCTCAAATCGAAAATGAGTGAGACCGTGGCGGTGGAAACGATGAAGCAGTTCCAACAGCACTTTGATGTAGCCCATGCCTTTTTTGAAACTGGAAAGAGCTCAAAAATCGATGTCACCAGCGCAGAGGTAAACCTGAGCAATGCCCGCATCCAGATGATTTCCGCTCAAAACGCCCTGCGGATCGCGCTAGTGAAGCTGAATCAGGCCATGGGCGTCATGTCCGCTCCCGAATATGACGTAAAAGATGAATTTGATACTGAAAAGACGGAAATTTCCTTTGAAGCAGCGCTTTCACAGGCATATAAAAACCGTCCGGACATCCTCTCCATCGCCCTGAAAAGAGAAGCTCTGGAAAAGAGCGTTGATCTTAACAGAAGGGAGTATTTGCCCGTGCTTTCAGGCAATGCTGCTTACGGTTATGCGGGAGACGACACGTCCATAGACAAAGCATGGAATGTCGGCGTTGCATTGACCTTCCCTCTTTTTACCGGTCTTTCCACCAAGTATGCCGTTGACGAAGCGAAAGCTAATCTGGAGGTTGCCCAGGCCAATGAAGAATCCCTCAGGCAGCAAATCTATCTTGAAGTACAATCCGCCTGGCTGAACCGCAGGGAAGCTTTCGAGCGCATTGAAGCGGGCAAGACCATCGTACGCCAGGCCGAGGAGAACGTTGAACTTGCCCGCGGAAGATACGCAACGGGCGTCGGCAGCTCGATCGAAATCACGGATGCCCTGATCAAACGCTATAATGCTAAAATGACTTACATCACCGCTTTGACCGACTTCAACATTGCCCAGGCCAGTCTGGAAAAAGCCATTGGAGTGAAATGATGAAAAAAATAATTGTTGCGGTTGCTGTGTTGATTATGGTCCTCGGCAGTGTTGTTTATTATTTTACAAAAGATTCTAAGGCACCTAAATACATAACACAGACGGCTGATCGTGGCGATATCCGATCGACCGTTTCGGCCACGGGAACCGTAAACGCCGTCACCACCGTGCTGGTCGGCACGCAGGTATCGGGCACGATTAAGCAGCTTTTTGTTGATTACAACTCTCCTGTGAAAAAAGGTCAGCTTCTAGCGCAGATTGATCCGGCCTCGACTGAAGCGCAGGTAGCGCAGGCCTCCGCCAATGTATCACTCGCCAGGGCCAATCTGGAAAAATCCAGAGTTGCCGTGCGCGACACCATTACCAATTTTAAAAGAAATAAAATCCTTTACGGAAAGAACTTCATTTCCAAAAGCGATCTGGATACCTCTGAAACCAATTACCTCTCTGCAATAGCCCAGGTTAAAGCGTCTGAAGCCCAGGTTGCACAGACGCAAGCCGCTTTAAGTTTGGCACAAACCAATCTCCGCTATACGCAAATTCTCTCCCCGGTCGATGGTACCGTCATTTCGCGCAGCATAGATGTCGGACAGACGGTGGCCGCCAGTTTTCAAACGCCGACACTTTTCACCATTGCCCAGGACCTGAAAAAAATGCAGATTGATGCCAACATCGATGAGGCGGATATCGGCCGGATAAAGACGAACCAACCGGTCACCTTTACAGTGGACGCATACCCCGACATGACGTTTAAAGGGAACGTTTCGGAAATCCGCAATTCACCGACGACCGTACAGAATGTAGTGACCTATGCCGTGATTGTCAAAGTGGATAACCCGGAATTAAAACTTAAACCCGGCATGACAGCGAACGTCCTGATTGTTATCGACGATAAAAAAGATATTTTACGCCTTCCCAACGCCGCACTGAGAGTAAAGATCGCTGATAAGGAGCTTAGAGCGGCATCTCCCAAAGGTCCCGGTGTCTGGGTGCTGGATCATAAGAAACCGAAACGTGTTCCCCTGACGATCGGCATCAGCGATAATCGATTCACAGAAGTAGTTTCCGGAAATCTCAATGAAAGCGATCAAATTATTGTTGAAGTGAAGAGCAATGACAACAAAATGAACGCCCGGCCGCAGGGCCCGCCCGGCGGCCCGAGGTTTTAAGATAATGGCCCTCATTGAAACCGATCAACTGGAAAAAAAATATGAAGTCGGTGACAGCGTTGTTTACGCGCTGGATAAAGTTTCCCTGCAGATTTCGTCAGGAGAATTTGTTGCCGTAATGGGACCATCCGGCTCGGGCAAATCCACCTTTATGAACGTGATTGGCTGTCTGGATGAGCCGACAGCCGGACGGTATCTGCTCGATGGCATTGACGTCAGTCAAATGGACCGCGACGCGCTGGCGGAAATTCGCAATGAAAAAATCGGTTTTGTTTTTCAGGGCTTCAATCTTCTGTCGCGCACGACAGCTCTGGAAAATGTTGAAGTGCCCCTGCTCTACAGTAAACAAATACCAAAGGACCGCAAGGATAAGGCCAGGGAGGCACTTAAACTTTTGGGGCTGGAAGAACGACAGCATCACAATCCCAATCAGCTGTCCGGAGGACAGCAGCAGCGGGTGGCCATCGCCCGGGCACTGGTCAACAATGCACCGCTTTTGCTGGCGGACGAACCGACGGGGAACCTGGATACCAAAACAAGCGTTGAAATTATGGAGCTATTGGTCCGGCTCAATGAAGAAAAACACATCACCATTGTATTGGTAACACATGAACCGGACATCTCGGTCTTCAGCAAGCGTATCATTCGTTTTCTCGATGGAAAGATTATCAGCGATAAGGAAAACAGGCCATGATCAATATTCCATCGACTGTTAAAATTTCAATGCGTGCACTGCGCGTCAACAAGATGCGTTCCGCCTTAACCATGCTGGGCATCATTATCGGTGTCGGGGCCGTCATCACCATGCTGGCTGTAGGAAAAGGCGCCAGCAATAAAATATCTGAACAGATCGCTACGGTCGGCAGCAACCTGATCATGGTCATGCCCGGTTCGACAACCACCAGCGGCATTCGCCTTGGCAGCGGTTCCTTCCAGAATCTGACCCGTTCCGATGCTGAAGCCATCAAAAATGAGTGTTCCTCGGTAGCGACTACCGCGCCAATTATCAACGGCAGCGCACAAATTGTTTACGGCAATCAAAACTGGGCATCCATTGTTTACGGAACGGATGAAAATATGCTGGAGGTGCGAGACTGGACCCTCTCGTCCGGCAGAAATTTCTATGAACAGGATATCCGCAGCGCCACAAAGGTGTGCATACTGGGGCAAACCGTGGTGGACAATCTCTTTGGGAATGATGATCCAATGAATAAAACGATCCGGATCAAAAAAATACCTTACTCCGTGATCGGCGTTCTGGCAAGCAAGGGCCAGTCCATGATGGGACAGGATCAGGACGATGTTATCTATGTACCGATATCCTCTGCACAAAGGAACCTGTTTGGAAGGTTCCTCCCGGGAACCGTGCGACAGATCATGGTCAAGGCCAAAAGCACGGAGGAGCTGGAAAGAGCAGAAAAACAGATCAAGGAACTGCTCAGGCAGAGACATCGCATCGGTCCGAACCAGGAAGACGACTTCACCGTCCGGAACCTCACGCAGATGATGCAGATGGCCGAGGAGGCTTCCAGGGTCATGTCGCTTTTGCTTGCCGCCATTGCCAGCGTGTCGCTGCTGGTAGGCGGGATTGGCATCATGAATATCATGCTGGTGTCGGTGACTGAAAGAACGCGTGAAATCGGCATCCGTATGGCGGTAGGCGCTAAATCATGGGATATTCGCACACAGTTTATCGTTGAAGCGCTGATTCTCTCTCTCATCGGTGGTCTGATTGGTGTTATTCTGGGCATTGTCGCTGCAGAACTGTTATCTTTCTTTGCAGGATGGACAATATTGATTTCGACTTTTTCCATCCTGATGTCTTTTGGTTTTTCCGGTCTGGTAGGTATTTTTTTCGGTTTCTATCCTGCATACAAAGCTTCGCTCATGAACCCCATAGACGCTCTCAGGCATGAATAGTCAATTTTAATATAATCTTCACTCTCCCGGATAAATATATTGACCTGTCCCTGATTTTACGGTAAAAATCACCTCCAGCTTGATCAGGCTACATAAAAAAGCATGATTAAATATTGACGGATAAAAAATTCTACAACGATGGAGGCACAGGGAAAAGATGAGCATGGAAATTATAGCCCCCATGCCGGGGAAAATCGCCGGTATTACCGTAAGTGTCGGCAATCAGGTCAAGGAAGAAGATGAAGTCATCATCATGGACGCAATGAAAATGGAAATCCCCGTGTACGCACCGGGCGCGGGCACCATCAAGGAAATTAAAGTAAAAGTTGGCGATTCCGTCAACGAAGGTCAGGTATTGGCAATTCTTGAATAGTTCTTGTTCTGCCTGTCTTGGACTTATAAAACGCTGATTTTCCGATCAACCGCAGAGTCAGCGTTTTTTTATCAATAAAATTTATCTTCTTGAGGCGTTGAATCGAATGAAGTCATTTATCATCGTTCGATATTTTCGCACGGCGTCGTTGCGGCGGCTTATTGATTGATTATAAGCCTCCACGTAATGCCGGTAATACCTTCTTTCCAGCCATTCCTTTTCAGCCGGTGTTAAATCAGAATCATTAAATGACCTGCCGGGGAAGACGCTTTTGAACAGATTTTCCCGGTTGCGTTCAAGGTCTTCACGGGCCTCCTTTTCCGGATTGATATTGTCCGGATTTCCACCGATCTGTTCCAGCACCCACTGTTCATATTTTTTTGCGTCCAGACTGCCGTCAGGGCGTGAAATCAGAATCCCCGTTTTCCAGTTGACAAAAGAAACCTGTCCGTTCGAATCCAGGTAGCAGTAGACATCGTTGGAATGAGGCATTTGTCTTTGATCACTGGAAGCCTGCGAGGAAGAAGGATTGAATCCCTGCTGCAAACCGGCAATTCTTGATGCCGCGACACAGAAATTCAGATTCTGTCCGGAACTGTATTGAAACGTTGCCACACCAATCACCTCCCCGCGCATGTTGAGCAGGGGACCGCCGCTGTTTCCCGGAGAAACAGGGGCAGTAATCTGGATGAATTCTATGGATTGCTGATTGCTTCTCAGGGCTGAGACAATGCCGTCGGAAACGGTCTGTTCCAGTCCCAGAGGACTGCCAATGACAATGATCTTTTCCCCGACAGCCGGCAAAGCCGTGTTGATGCTTACCGGTTTCGATTCACGGGATGCCGCATCGGTTGATGCGATCACCAGGTCGGCTGCTGAATCTTCATGAATCATCTTTTGAATTCTATATACATTTCCGCTGATCGTTTTGATTTCAGCTCCATCCGTATTCGGCAGCACATGTTTGTTGGTTACGATATGACCTTCCCGATTGATAAAAAACCCGCTTCCGATTCCTGCGGCAGTCTTTACGGTAACCACACTCTCCCGGTTGGCGTGAATGATATCCGTAATCGAGAGTTCTTTCTGAACAGGCGAGTCATCCGAAGCAGGACTTGCTTTGCTGTATGCGGGCCGGCCCTGAACGTCTAATGGTTGAGGGCTTTCCATCAATGGAGGTTCTTGCCTGATTTGATCAATGTTTTTTTTATCGGATTGAGATAATCTGGTTATGTATGGAACGGCAAAAGCATGCAGAAAAATGATTAAAATAACACCCGCAACGGCGTAAATCACCCAACGTTCAACGGAGCTTTTCTTTGGGGGAACGGGTCCGGCTGCCGGTTTCGCAGAACCTTCAGAAACAGGCCTTTGATCTTCCGAAATGGAACCCGATCCCCATTTACCGTATATTATTCCACATTTAGGGCATTCCGTCGCCTTGATGATATCATCGCTTTTTTTTCGCTCATAACCGCAATGTGGACATATCATAAACAGTATCCTCGTACTTATTGCCGATAATTAGCAACTTGCATACCAGATCTACTCTCTTTGCAGTTTCACTTATTTTTCCAAATGAGATTGATATTTACAACAGCACAAAAAAGGATATTGTGTCAAGGGGATAAAACTTTCAGACGTTTTATCGTGGGGAAATGATCTCTGGTTATTACATCGATATGGATGTGCGTAAACGTTTCAACCCGTCCATCTGCTTTTTTTACGGCAGGGCTTTCTTCATGCCGCCTGATCCTTTGTCGGGCTCTTTAAGATGCAGATGCATGATGCGGCGGATTTCAATGATGGCTTCAGGCGTTTCCTGCACGCTGTGTCCCGATTGGATCACCTGTTCAGAGTACGATCCATCGAGGTGCGCACTTGTGTAAGGTACAACGCCGTCGCTGGATTCAGACAGAGGAAGATCAGGAGTGTTGCTTCCAATAATTGAATGGTAGCGAACCCGGGATAAAACCGGTATATCAGCCACCGCCCCAATAAAAGGATCCCGGCTGCTGAGATTGTCGATGCTGTTAAACGGCCGCGTCAATGACACGGGATCGGCCGATCCCGGATCGACTAACAGTTTGGCGACTTCGGTAAAACGGCCCATAACCGATAAGGGCACGGTTAAAATACCTGCCAGCCAGCGCACGGGGGCGATTTCAGCCAGAGGCGTGCCTTTGTGCGGAGTGGCGATGAAGATCACCCTGCTGACCTGCTGCATTGCGTCAAACATCATGTACGGCCCCAGTTCTTTCCGAGCAGTTTCGAGACGGCTACCTTTCAGTGGATATTTTTTCAGAAAAGCGTCCCATAAACGGTCCTCAGATGAGGATACCATCAGTCGCGAAAGAATACCTCCCATACTGTGGCCAATCAACATCATATCTTTAGAGGCACGTGCTGTGCCTTCAGGATCAAAATGCTCGAGTGATTTTTGGACGGCTTTACGAATTTCGATATTGTTAAACGCGATGGGCGCGTTTGTCGGATAATAAACCTGCCAGATCTGGTAATTCTGACGCAGGGTTTCATCGCCCATTACCTCGTTGGCCAGATTGATCCAGGCCTCGGGGCTGCTGGCCAATCCGTGCAGCATGACGACAATACGGCGATTCGGATTGTATGGCTGAAGGAGATAAACCCTCGGCATCTCAAGCACTTTTCCCCTCCCGATAAGGGTCAGCAGCGACTGGGAGGCAAAGCCGGATCGAGCCAGCCAGAGTCCGTAAGCCGAAGTAAAATTGGCGGCCAGCGATATCTTTGCATCAGCTAGATTAACCTCCTCACGGTTATAAGGATCATAACCGGTGATGACCGCTTCCTGCGTACTGAGCACCGCATCCAGACTGGTTCCCGGGAAAGTCACCACCGCCGTGATCGCCGGAAATGGCGTCTCACTGTAGGGTACTTCGGCGCTTTGTGTGTCAACAACGTGGCTGGACGTCACCGCCACAAATTCAGCCCCCAGACCGTCACGACGGTACTGATTACGCAGACCTTGAAAAGACAGTGAAGATGCGGGTATTAAATCTTCGGGAATCTTCCGGCTTGATGCAAACCGCACATCCTGCGTCTGTATAGTGATTTTCCAGTTACCGGACTTAAGATGAGCATCCTTCATAACATGAACGTTCATCGGATGATGTTTTCTATAATACTCATACATGGCGACAAGAGTCTGCTGCACAGCAAAGTTGTAGTAATCGCGTACTTGTGCCTGTCGATCCTCCAGGGCTCGCATGCTGGGTGTGCGCTTCGTCCAAAACATGTATGCATAGGCGTGTCTCGCGGTTTCCAGATAAGCATTCAGGATGCCTTCAATATGTTCACTGTCCCTTCTCTGCTTATCAAGTTTCAGGGCTTCCTGCAGCCATAGCTCAGATAGTGCCGATAAGCGCTTTTCGCTGTGCAGTCCGATCGTTTCCATCAAGGCTTGACGGCAGGCGGCACCCTGATTATCACATGTTTTTTTTTCGATCCCGACCACCTGTAACGCAGCACCGGTATATACACTGAGTTTGCCGGTCGTAAGCACATCTCCACGGCGAAGCGCTATATAATCACTGCTGTCCACGAACGATACCTTGACGACCGCACAGCCGGCCATCAAGATAATCAGGAGTATCAGCAAATGAAATCTGACTATGACTGGAACCTGCATTTACGTAACCTTTCTCAAGTGTGGCTGGAGTATATGCATGAGAATTTTGTGAGTCAA
>JAGFXG010000304.1 GCA_017860985.1 Deltaproteobacteria bacterium | reverse complement strand
GAATGTGCTGTCACATACTGTGACATGTCACAATAAGATTAGTCTGATGGCTCAATGTGCAGTAATTCCAGTTTACGATACAACGTCCTGCGATTGATACCCAGCAGATGTGCCGCCTTTGTCTTATTCCAGTGCGCTTTGGTCAGAGCATTGATGATCTCCTGGGATTCGAGCGCCACTGGAGCACGGGTAACGGACGCAGAAAACTTGCCCGGTCTGTCGAGCTCCCGAAACTCTGCAGGCAAATCATCAATCGTTATTACGCTGCCGTGGCAGATGATAAAGGCATGCTCAATGACGTGTTCCAGCTCCCGGACATTACCCGGCCATGAATAATTCATGAAGATGTGAAGCACTTCGTTGGACACACCTTCTATCTTCCGATTGAATCGTTCATTGAATATACGGCACAAGTGTTCAATTAAAAGCGGCATGTCTTCCATACGGTCACGAAGCGGCGGCAAGGCAACTTCCACAACTTTCAGACGGTAATAAAGATCTTCCCGGAATTCTCCTGAATGAACCTTTTCCTTGAGGTTCTTATTTGTGCAGGCGATAACCCGAACATCCGCCTTCTGAGGTTCCGAATCACCCACCCGTTCAAAAGTTTTTTCCTGAAGAACCCGCAGAAGTTTCAGTTGGATGATCGGTGAAATATCGCCGATTTCATCCAGCAGAAGCGTACCACCGTTTGCCGCCTGGAAACGACCCTGTTTATCCTTGATCGCACCGGTAAAAGCCCCTTTGATGTGCCCGAATAGCTCGGATTCCAGAAGGCTTTCCGTGAGGGCGGAACAATTCACGGCGATGAAGGGTTTGAAGGCCCGCTGACCGCTATAATGAAGCGCCCTGGCAACAAGTTCCTTTCCCGTGCCGCTCTCTCCGGTAATCAAAACCGTTGTTTCCAGATTGGCAAGATCCTCCAGCAAGCGGTACAAATCCTGCATTTTCTTACTGCGGCCGATAATATTTTGAAACTGATGCCGCTCTCGCAACTCTCTTTCCAGATCCCGAAGAAGTGTAATATCCCGTATGACGAGAACTGCACCCAGATATTGACCACTTGCATCCCTAAGCGGTGCGCTGGTTACGCTGACCAGTTGCTGCTGGCGTTGCTGGTGATTACACTCAATGCGATATTCCCTGATGGTTGATTTCTTTTCAAGAGTTTGTTTGATGACATTGCTGCAGGATTGGCTGCATAGCGTAAGGCACTCTGAAAGTGGTCTGCCTGCCATGTCACGGACACGGACACCGCAAATCGTTTCCGTGGATTGATTGGCTTCTATGACAGCCAGCGACATATCCACGGTGATGATCGCCTCCTTGACGCTGCCGAAAATGGCTTCCAGACGGCTGCGGTGTTCGGCCAGCTCCTTTTCCACTTGTTTGCGTTCCGTTATGTCCCTGCTGACGGATCGAAACCCGATGATCTCGCCATGTGCATTGCGAATGGCCGATCCGGAATCTTCAACCACTTTGCGAACGCCATCCTCACGGATGATTTCGTAATTGAACCGGCAGGGAAGGCCTGTTTTGTATACACCGGAGTAAGCTTCATAAGCGATCTTTTGATTTGCCGGATCCGTCCATGATTTATAGTTCTTCCCTATGGTTTGTTCCTTGGGGATGCCCCAGATTTTGAAAGCGGCGTTGTTGGAATAGGTAATGGTTCCTTTTAAATCGACTTCGGAAATGGGATCCTCCACTTCGTCCAGCAGCGTTTCATACTTTATCAGGGACTGCCTGAGGAGCGCTTCGCGCTCCCTGGATTGCTCATAGAGCATGCGATAATCGATTGAATTGTCTTTCGGAGATTCAGGAGAGGGAATCTCCTGATTTTTTTTTGCGTCCAGATCATTCTGAACAATATTCTTTATTGGGTGGATTTTATGATCATTCATGATGAAACGACACATGCCTGCTTAGGCGGTACATTCTCAAGAAAAATCTTTGATTGCCGCTTCGCACCAAACTGAATAACGGATGCATTCTGACTTGTCCACCGAATGATCCATAAGCCTGTACGAAAAAATTTCATGGCTTATTTTTTCAAATTAGTAAAGAAAATTTTATCAGTTGTCTTCCCACATCGGGGAATTCCGGGGTCACAACACTTAATGATCTTAACCGCTGCAAGAAAAAGTCTGAAGTAATTTTTATGTGCCAAAAATATTTAAGCCGGCAAAGATTGCGCACTGTTCAGCCCGCTTCCGCAATAGCACCCTGTCTGTCCGCATCCTCTTCAAAATCCGGGCTGCATTCTATGGCTTCCCCTCCCGAGATCTCGATAATCCGGTTGGCAACGGTTGAAACAAATTCCTGGTCGCGTGAGGAAAACAAAATCACCTCGGAAAATGCGATCAGCCCGTCGTTTAAGGCCGTGATCGATTCCAGATCCAGATGGTTGGTTGGTTCATCAAGGATCAGGACATTAGCTCCAGCCAACATCATGCGTGACAGCATGCAGCGCACCCTTTCGCCACCTGAAAGGACACGGGTTTTTTTCAGGGCCTCTTCGCCCGAAAAAAGCATTTTACCTAAGAAGCCGCGTGCAAATGCATCCCCATCGGATGGCGGTGAATATTGACATAACCACTCTATCAGTGTCATCTCCCCTTCAAAAAATCCGCTGTTTTCCTGAGGGAAATAGGCGCTGGTGATGGTAACACCCCATCGGTAACTTCCGCTGTCCGGCTCCAGTTCTCCTGCCAGAATCTGAAAAAGGGTGGTCCGGGCCAGGGCGTTGTCTCCGACAAAAGCGATTTTGTCGCCCTTGCACACGTTCAGGTCAAAATTATCCAACACCTTCACGCCGTCAATTGCTTTGGTCAGTCCCGAAATGGACAGGATGATATCACCGCA
>JAGFXG010000303.1 GCA_017860985.1 Deltaproteobacteria bacterium | reverse complement strand
CCCTGATTTTTCAGACCTTCTGGCAGAATATCGCGCGCCCTGGACGCCCGCGGAATCAGAATTTTCTTTCCCGACAGATTCATCGAAGCAAACGACTTCAGAAGACCCTCGGCAATGAACTCCTCAGGCACCAGATCGACGCGGATTCCCCTGTCTTCAATCTGCCGGGCGGTAGCAGGGCCGATGCATCCTATTTTGATCCCCTTGAGATCCCGGATGTCCATACCCTTCTGACGCAGGCGCTCAAAAAAGAAATGGACTCCGTTGGCGCTTGTGAAAATCATCCAGTTGTAACTCTCCAACTGACTCAACGCACGATCAAGTTCGCTCCAGTCTGCAGGCTGTGTGATGCTGATCGTCGGGAAAGCAATCGGATTGGCACCCTGAACCGCAAGCAGCCGCGCCAGATCATCCGCCTGCCTTTCAGGACGGGTAATGACCACGCCTTTGCCAAACAGCGGTTTGGTATCAAACCAGCGCAGGGTATCGCGCAAACTAACAACAGGACCGACAACCAGAATGGCGGGCGGCTTGAAATGATTGGTCCGGGCCAGACCGGCAATGGAAGACAGCGTTCCGGCAAGCACCTGCTGAGACGGCGTTGTGCCCCGGCGAATCAGCGCCGCGGGTGTGTCGGGCGACTTGCCATGCCGGATCAGCGCTTCGGTAATCTGTGCAATGTTCTTCACGCCCATCAGAAAGACCAGCGTTCCGATTCCTGACAACGCCTGCCAGTCGATGTCGCTTTTGTCCTTTGTCGGGTCCTCGTGACCGGTCACAAAGGCCACCGTGGATGTCAGACCGCGATGCGTCAGCGGAATGCCGGCATAAGCAGGCACCGCTATGGCGGACGTTACACCGGGAACCACTTCAAACGGTATCCCTTCAACCGCCAGCACTTCGGCCTCCTCACCGCCGCGTCCGAAGACAAATGGATCGCCTCCCTTGAGACGGGCAACCGTGCTGCCGCCCCGGGCTTCTTTGGCTAAAAGCTCATTGATCCTGTCCTGCGAAAGAGTGTGATCACCGCCTTTTTTCCCGGCGTAAATAATCCGTGCATGTATCGGGGCGTATTTCAACAGTTCTTCATTGACAAGGTTATCGTAGATCACAACATCGGCCAGTCGGAGGCACTCGATGGCTTTAATCGTTATGAGACCGGCATCCCCCGGCCCCGCGCCAATGATATAGACTTTTCCCGGTGTGGCTCTTTCAACCATGACCCATCCATCCCGTCATTCCCGCGAAGGCGGGAATCCAGTATACTTTTAAATGATTCTTCCCTTTCTTAATGAATAATTTCATCATATAGATCTTGCCATTCAGGATTTTTTTCTTCTATTAATCTCAATTTCCATTCTCTATTCCATTTTTTAATCTGCTTTTCTCTGGCTATGGCTACGTCGATTGCACAATGAATTTCATAATAGACGAGAATGCAAACACCATATTTTTTTGTAAATCCATCAATAAGATCCTGCTTATGTTCATAAATACGTTTGATCAAATCACTTGTAACACCAACATATAATGTGCCGTTTCTCTGACTTGCTAAAATATAAACATACGATTGACACATAAACAACACCATCATTTTAAACTGGATTCCCGCCTTCGCGGGAATGACGTCATGTGTTATCTTGATTCCTGCGTGCGCATCCTGAAAGGCACAACTAGGAATGACGACTTTTCTACATTACGAAACAGCTCTGCGCTGTAATGATGAACGTTACATTAGGTCCAGTAATTTTCTGCCGCCTTTCTCCAGAATCATATCGGCAAGCTTTCGTCCCAGTTCTTCTGCTTCGCCAAGTTCCCCCCAGACCTTATCGCGGATCACGCTGCTCCCGTTCGGCGCGGCAAGAAGACCCTCAAGGGTCAGGCGCTGCTTCTCAATCAGTCCGTAAGCCGCTATCGGCAAACGGCAGCCGCCGCCCAACGCCCGGAGGTAGGATCTCTCCGCGGAAACTTCCATTGCTGTTTGCGCATGGTTGAGTTTCGCCAAAAACTTCAGCAATTCGGTGTCCGTCTTTCTTATCTGCAGACCCAGCGCACCCTGACCCACCGCCGGCAGCATCAATTCTATCGGAAGAAACTGCGTTATTTGCTGAACATACCCCAGCCGTTTCATACCTGCCGCCGCGAGGACGACCCCCGTCAGATTCTCTGTCTCAATTTTATTGAGCCGCGTGTCGATATTGCCGCGCAACGGAATAATTTCCAGATCGGGCATCCAGGCTTTGATCTGAGCACCCCGGCGGAGCGACCCCGTACCGATTCTCGCGCCCCTGGGCATGGATTCCATTTTTACGTTGCCGCGCGACACCAGAACATCACGCATGTCCTCCCGGGGAAGAATGGCCGCAAACATCAGTCCCTCCGGCGTTTCGCCGGGAACATCCTTCATGCTGTGAACCGCCAGATCGATGCCGCCTGAAAGCAGCGCCTCTTCTATCTCCTTGACAAACACACCCTGCCCGCCAATCTGTGCAAGCGATACATCCTGCATGATGTCGCCGCTTGTTTTGATCACGGTTATGTCAGCAATAAGGTCAGGGGCGGCTTTTTGAATTCTTTCCACGACAGAATTCGTCTGCGTCAGCGCGAGTCTGCTGCCCCTCGTTCCAACGTTAATCTTCATAGAACTCCTTTCAGTCGTCGAGCCGGAAGAGCTGTCTGGCCGCCGCCACAATATCCTGCGATTGAAACTCGGCGCTCTCTTCTTTCATTGCCGTCACCGGTGCGTGCAGGATCTTGTTGACAATGCCATTCACCAGCGCTTCGACTTTTTCCCGGTCGGCACTTTCGAGGCCCCCCATCCAGCCTGATGCTTTTTCCATCTCCATCCGGACGATGCCTTCGGCCTTTGTC
>JAGFXG010000041.1 GCA_017860985.1 Deltaproteobacteria bacterium | reverse complement strand
CACTTGCTGTTTTCGTTCGTATAAGAGAGAATAAAACTCATTTTCAGCAGCTGTGCTGAAAAAATTATGGAGGAGTCTATGCCGTATATGAAAAGAAGAGATTTTTTAAAGGCAAGTGCGGCGGCTGTAGTGGTTACATCAACATGTCTTTGCGGGTTAAACGGTTGCGCTACCTTTACCAAGAAGGGCAATACAATGGCAATCAAACCGGAAGCCCTTGGCCGCAAAGGAAATAAGCTGCTGATCGATTTATCCAGGGAACCATTGTTGGCCCGGGCGGGGGGAGCCGTTAAAATTATAAACGAGTATATACCCCAGGGGATCATTGTTGCTCACACTGAAGATAACACCTATCATATCGCTTCTTTATTATGTCCGCACAGAGGTGTTGAAGTGGACTATGATCATAAAAATAAACGTTTTGAGTGTGCAAGTCTGGGGAGTTCAACATTTGCATTGGGTGGAGAAAACGTCAAAGGGCCGGCAAAAAAACCACTGCAGAGATATGAAGCCTCTGTTCAGGGCAATATGTTAGCCATCACGATATAAAAAGAGAGTCTTAATGTTCAACCCATTCCTCGAAAAGATCAACGAAAACGAGTCAGATCATGATTTGATTGACTCTGCCGTCCATGGAAGCCAGGAGGATCTGGAAAAGCTTATTTTGCGTCATCAGGCGTGGATATACAACATTGCCGTCAGGATGGTGATGGATCGCGATGATGCAATCGATATCACCCAGGAAATTCTTATTAAAATGATCACGAGGCTTGCGTCGTACGATCCGCAAAAAGGAATGTTCAGGACATGGCTCTACAGGATTGTCGCCAATCATGTCCTCGATATGAAAAAACAAAAGTTTGAAATGAGAATTCATGACTTCGACACATATATTTCGCTCATTGAAAAGCTGCCCGATCACCGGGAGTTCTCTCATCCTGACAGTAAGATTCTTACGGAAGAATTGAAGACGGGGTGCATGTTGGGGATGCTCATGTGCTTGAACCGTAATGAAAGGCTGGCCTTTCTCGTCGGCGCAGTCTTTGCGGTTACTGACGCCGTGGGTGCCGAACTGCTACAGGTTTCGAAGGCCAGCTTCCGGAAACTCCTTTCCCGCAGCCGGCGAAAAGTGCACTCCTATATGAATGGAGTTTGCGGCCATGCAAATAAAAGCAATCCATGCCGTTGTGAAAACAAGCTGAAGACATTTCTTGACCTGGGAATGATTCAGCCGGGCGAAACAAGATTCTGTCAACCAGGATGCCCGACGGTAAAAGATGTTGTGATCGAACGTCTTAACGTCTTCGATAAGTCCTATTACAGCCCGTTTTTAGAACTTTTTGTTCAGCAGCCATTTTATGATCCGCCGGATATGACCGCGTGGTTGCGCGACACCATTAAGAAAGATGAATTCAGGCAGCTTTTCAATATTCACTGATCATCGAAAGAATAATCATGAGAAAAATCAAAGACCCGATTCAGATTTCATTCCGTAATATGACCGCCTGAAGAAGGGAAAGCCAAGCAGTTAATTTACAAAAACAGGGTTGGAAAAGATCCAGGGTCTGAATTTGCCTGCTGATTTTAAAAATATTTCGACACGATAGACACCGGCTTCCTCAATTGGTGCAGAAAAACGATTGCCAATCTCATGAAGCCATTCGCGTCCGTTTCTAATAATCCGAATCATTGCTTTTTCAGGACATGACACCGATAGGAGAGCGGTGTCCGAGAGCTTGAAAGAGTCTCCCTGATAAAATTCCTGATTTTCCTGTTGGATGAAAAATTCAAAGCCTTGAGCGGAGCGGAAGTATTCCAGGGCAAAATAGCAGCGCCCATGAATTAATGATTGAAATACCATGTCTGTGTCCTGCCGGCTGTTACCGCTGAATCTCTCTGCAGTCAAAACATGTGTTTGTATAAATCTGAAGGCCCGGTCGAAGGGGAAGGCGACAAAGGGTATTCCCAGGAGAGTTTTTATGCTTGCGTGATTGTCCAGCTCACCGATGCCGACGGTTTTTTTTATCTGGTTCAGGGCGTCCCATCTTTCCAGGGTCATGCTGCTCGGCCCTTTAAGAAAGTAGGCCGGAAAAAGAAAACTCATTAGGCCGCTTACGTAACCACGCAGGCTTTTTTGCCAGTCCGTCATAAAATCCCAGACGCTGATGGCCTTATAACCATTGATTTTCCAGTCATTCCAGCAATAATGTTTCACGTGAAACATTTCGGTCCCTTCGTGGTCCGGATGGGCAATAATGCCAAAACCTCCCTGATTGTTCACAGCGTCGATATATTTTTGGGGATTTTTCCCTTCAGGATCGTCAGAACAGACAACAGGTTCCTTGATGTTAAAAGCAAGGTAATGGTTGAAGCGAGGCGCTATTTCTTCGCCGACAATGATCAGGGTTTTTCCCTGCCACCCCTCCCATCCCTCATTTCTGGCTTGCAGGTGATCATGATCCGTGAGCATTAAAAAATCAATGTTGTTTTTTTGAGCGGCGGAAAGGATGTCCTCCATCGGCGCATGGCCGTCAAAAGAATATGAAGAGTGCAGATGAATAACACCTGCATAATCGTAGAATTTCATAAGCGGATTATTAGATTGTTTCATCCGTTTTGTCCATAAAAAAGGGCAAACCGTCTGGCCTGCCCTTTTTTATGGATTAAGTTGATCTAAATTATTGGGCCCGAAGTGCTACAAAGAAGCTCGCCCGGCCGCGTTTGACCAACAGGGTGACGCTTTTCTTTTGAACCGCTTTTGAGATCTCCCGGTTATAATCATTCATCGAAGATATTTTCACCCGGTTAACCTGAACAATGATGTCCTGCGGCTGCATGCCGACTTCATCCGCCGCGCTTCCTTCCTGTATGTCTGTAATGATGACACCTTCAGACCGGATGCCTAATTGTCTGGCTATTTCCGGCGTGATTTCCTGAACTGAAATTCCAAAATGACCTTTTTCTGACTTTTCGGCTGCCACCGCTACATTGTCTTTTCGTTCCGCTACGGTTACCCGGAAAGTCATTTCTTTGCCGTCGCGAATGGCTTTTATGTTCATTTTCTGCCCAACCTGCAGCGCTGCGATGGTCAGCAATAACTCATGAGTGTCTTTGATGGGTTTTCCGTTTATTTCTGTGATAATATCACCAACTTTTATGCCGGCCTGATCCGCAGGATCTCCTTTGAATACATCCGATACCAGGGCCCCGCCCTTGTTTTGATGATTCAGATTTTTAGCGATATCGTCGGAAATATCCTGAACGGAGATTCCCAGCCAGCCGCGTGTGACTTTGCCCTTTGTTTTCAAGTCCGCTAAAATACTTTTTGCCATGTTGATGGGTATGGCAAATCCGATGCCCTGACCCTGCGCGACAATAGCCGTATTGATGCCAATGACTTTTCCCTCCATGTTAAACAGGGGCCCTCCGCTGTTTCCGGGATTAATGGAAGCATCGGTTTGAATAAAATTGTCGTACGGTCCGGCTCCGATAACACGGCCCTTGGCACTGACGATGCCGGCAGTCACGGTAGCATCCAAACCGAACGGGTTGCCGATAGCAATCACCCACTCACCGACTTTTACTTTTTCTGAATCTCCGATTTCCGCGACAGGCAGGCTGTTGCTCGGTTTGATTTTTATCAGAGCGATGTCCGTGTTGGCATCCGTTCCGATCACCTTGGCTTCATATTCCTTGCCGTCAGATATTTTTACAAGAATTTTATCCGCCTGCTCCACAACATGATTGTTGGTAAAAATGTATCCGTCATTACTAATGATGAACCCGGATCCAAGGCTGCGCTGCTTAAATTCGCGACGCGGCATGTCTCCGAAAAAACGATCGAAAAAATCATCTCCGAAAGGCGATCCCCCGAAAGGTGATCCTCCGAAGGGCGATCTTCCGAACGGAGTGCCAAAGCTGCGGCCCTTCAAGGTCTTGGAAGTACTGATATTGACGACTGCTGGTTTAACACGTTCAGTCAGCTCGGAAAAAGAAAGAGGTGTTTTGACGACTGCATCCGGAATAGCGGGAACAGCTTGAGCAACCGGAATTTCCGGCGCTCCGGAAGTGGTAAATGATGATCGCAAAACTCCCACAAGGGATACAATAAAAAAAGCAACAAGAAATGCCATTAAAAACATGAAAAATGTTTTTCGATTTGAATTTTTCATACTTATCCTCCAAAAAGAAATATGCTTAGCCCTTTTTTGTTCCAGGCAATGACATATTATATTTTTATAGAATATAATGATAGGATCATATTTGTCAATCAAAAACGTTTTAATAATGGCCGTTTGAAGTCTCCACCATCCTGTGTTAGGATAAATATCCGTTCGGAGATCGATCGATGAAAACCTTTTGGGAAAAACTGGGGCGTGCCGCCATACGGATTATAGAAGATTCTTCTGATACGATTGTATTTGCAGGCAGGGTTTTTGTGCGCATTTTTCAACGTAAAACGTATTCGAGCGCCATGCGAGAAGTTTTGGTGAACCAGATCTACTTTACCTCGGTACAGATTCTGCCGGTTTTTATCATTGTTTCTGTCTTTTTCGGTTCCCTGCTAATCGGGATTGTTTTTACAATGCTCAGGGATCTGGGTCTGACTGAATTTATCGGCCATGTTTTAATGGGCCTGATCGTAACGGAATTATCCCCCTTTTTAACAGTGCTTCTCATCACACTGCGATCGGCCTCTGCAATCAATACGGAAATGGCTGTTATGAAAGTGAACCGTGAACTGAAAACACTGGAAACATTCCGGATCGACATTGTCGATTATCTTCTGGCGCCCAGGGTTCTCAACGGGATCATCTCCATCGTACTATTGAGCAGCCTTTTCTCTATTGTACTGCTGATCAGCGGGATTCTATTTGCCAAGTTGATTTTTGGTATGAATATCACTGTTTATACAAATATAGTGTTAAATTCGACCCATTTTTCTGATATAGTTTTAATGTTATTCAAGTGCGCGATTTACGGTTTTTTTATCACTTTGATACCGATCCGTTTCGGTCTGCGGGCATCGCATGAGCTGACCAGTATTCCCATTGCCGTGTCCAGAGGTATGGTAAACGTTTTTGCCGCCATTGTGATTATCGAGGTGCTGTCATTATTAATAAAATTATATTAAATTTATTTGAAAGTGACCATGCGCTCAATCAGTCTTTGGAGGGGTTTATGCGGGAATTTTCCCCGCAGGCCGCGCCGGTTTCCGTGGATGTTCCGTTAATTTCCAATCAGGATGTGTATATGAACATAGCCATGATTAAAGAATATCACGAGAACATGCCCAGGCAAGAGGCCGAGCGGCTTGCTGTGCATTCTCTCGGGAGAATAGGTTTTGAACATATTGCTTACAAACGTAATCCCTCGTTGACGTTCGAAGAGAGATTTGGTGTAATGCTCCTTCGGGCCGCCATGGTAAAAGATGCCATGATTCTGATTCACAAGCCCTTTGAGCTTATCCCCCATCTGCAGGATATTCAAATGATCACATCCATGCTGGAAACCATAGATGACTTATACGTGAGTTGTCATATATATGATTATAAATGGATGCAGGAAAAGTATGGTGAACTATGACCATGAGCCGCGAATATAAAGTCGGTCTTTTTATTAGCGTTACATTATTCATTATTGTGATAACCCTGCTCTATCTTGCCATCAGCAAGGGGACCTTTGAAAGAATACACACCTTTACCCTTTCATCCCGATCCGGTGAAGGTTTTACTGAAAACATGCCGGTTGTTTTTTCCGGATTTAATATCGGGAACGTGCATACGCTGGAACTCAACAAAGAGGGAGTTGTTTTGATATATATCAAGGTCCCTGACCGTCATGTCAAATGGATTCGATCTGACAGTTCTTTTATCCTGTATCGTCCCCTGATCGGGTCAGCCAGAATTATGGTCAATACGGAAAATCTGAAAAGCCCTCCGCTGGACCCGCGCAAGATCCCGGAAGTTCTCACGGTGAATGATATTAATGATGCTATTGCAAAAATTGAACCGGTTCTGGACAGAGTAACGGAAATAGCTGAAAATATTCAAGTACTTACTCGTAATCTTTCCGATCCCAAAGGAGATTTTCATCGTGTGCTGGGCAATGCCGAGAAAATAACAACCAATTTTGCATCCAAAAAATCTCTGGTAGAAATGGCTGTGTCCGATCCGGAAAGTGTCAAGGCGCTCAATGAATCACTGAAAAAACTAAAAGATATTACCTACAATATCGATCGCGTTCTTGTTAAAGTCGATAAGATGGCGGATAAAACAGACAGGGAAATCTACGGAGAGAACGGCGCCCTGCCGCACCTCAACATCATCCTCAAGGATATTGTCACCAAGTTGAAAAAGCTTGATAAAACAGTTGATAATATTAACAGCATCAGCACGGACGCGTCGGAAGGGATGAAGGATATGCACATTTTGCGTTCCGATATTAATGACGCGGTGAAATCAATTGATGATGTCGCAAAAAAACTTGACGCGATTATCGGATCGAAAAAAGCTCCGGAGTTTAGAGTTCCATGAAGAAAATGCTGCCGGTAATGGTTGTATTATTCATATGCGCTTGCGGTTCGCTGATGCCGGTACCCGACTGGAAGGACAAGGCCGGCAGGTATCTGGAGGAATATAAAACCAGTTTCCTGGCGGGCAGGGAACTTTCCGCGGAGCCTCATTTTGCTAAAGCCACAAGAGAAATCGCTGCCGGTAACGATATGCGGCTTTTAGCCATTGCCTACCTGACGAAATATGCCCTGCACGCTGCTTCGCTCGAGCGTTTTGACGACAGTGAGTTTCTCAAAATAGAACGGCTGGAACCTGATGCTGCCGATATGGCCTACTGCCGTTTTTTACAGGGTAATTTTGCAGCCGTGGATGCCAGCTTACTGCCTGCTCGTTATGCCGGTTTGCTGAAAGCCGCGGCGCGCAGGGATGCGGCGCTCGCCGCCCATGAAATTTCCGCTATCGGCGATCCGTTGTCCCGGCTGGTAGCCACAGGTGTCTGGGTAAACCATATGCCTTATGATGAAAAAATTTTGCAGACAGCCATTGACACGGCTTCCGCCAACGGCTGGCGGAGGCCGCTCTGGGCCTATATGGAAAAACTGCATGCCTATTATCTTGAAGTCGGGGATAAGAGCAAGGCACAGGCCGTCAAAAACAGAATTGAACTTTTGAAAAAGGAAAAGGATAAACTATGAATCGAGACGAAATTTTAGAATTCCTGAACGCAAATCCAAGCTGCCATCTGGCTACGGTGGAAGGCGATCAGCCGCGTGTGCGCGGGATGTTCATGTACCGCGCCGATGAAAAAGGCGTTGTTTTTCACACCGGTGCCTTCAAGTCACTTTATTCCCAGCTGCAAAACAATAAAAATGTTGAAGTATGCTTCAACAGTCCGGAGAAACAGGTGAGGGTTGCCGGTGTTGCTGAAGTATTAAGTGATGAAGGTTTGAAAAAAGAAATCCTTGAAGCCAGGCCCTGGTTAAAGCCGTTGATGGGTCAGCAGGGTGAAGATGCGCTGATCGTGTTTCGTTTAACCGGCTGCACGGTTTCCGTATGGACAATGGAAACCAACCTGGAGCTGACAAGCTACGCGAGTTTATAGGAGGTCATCATGAAAGCAACCCGGCAGTTGAAGGACGAGCATGAAGGCGTCCTGTTGATGCTTCGTATTTTGGGTGAAGTCAGTCGGCAATTGCAAGCCGAAGGGCATTTAGAGGATGAACATTTTGAAAGCATCCTTGAATTCCTCAAAATCTTTGTTGATAAATGCCATCATGGAAAAGAGGAAGAACTTTTATTTCCGGCCCTGATGCATGTCGGCATTCCCCAGGACGGGCCGATTGCCGTTATGCTTTTTGAACACGAAATGGGACGAAAATATATCCGTGTGATGACGGACGCATTTGAGCGTTATAAATTCAAAGATGCATCTTCAGCTTCAACGATTGCACAAAACGCCAGGGACTATATCGAGCTTCTTACCGATCACATTGATAAAGAGAATAACATTCTTTTTGCCATGGCCGATGACCGGCTGTCGGAAAAAACCCAGGAAGAGCTGTTTGAGGGTTTTGAGAAAATTGAAACTGCCC
>JAGFXG010000302.1 GCA_017860985.1 Deltaproteobacteria bacterium | reverse complement strand
ATCAGGCCCTGGAGGCGGCCAAAAGACTCGATATACGGGCTATTGAGAGAGCAACCTACCTGGGCATGGCCAAGTTATTCACTTTTTATATCATTGTGCTTGTCACCCTGCAATTTGTTCTGATTTATCTGATGATCCTGATCTATCCGGGACTGCCGTCAGAAATCAAGGCCATGCTGTCCATGATATATTATTTCCTGCCTCTGCTGGGTATTGCCGTGGCCATCAATACCATCAAGCTGCGTGGTGCAATTCCAGTTTTTTGCGGGATATTTTTAGTGGTCGCCGTCGCTTTGGAATTTTTCCATGTCATCTGAAAATACTCACCATCAAGTCAGCGTCGATCTGATGAAAAAAGAGGATTTGCAGGAGATCTTGGCCATTGAACGCATATCATTTCCCACGCCGTGGACGGAAGGCATGTTTCTGGATGAACTTAAGACGGAACATGCCCAGTGCCTGGTTGTTAAAATCGAGATGAATGGAGAAACAATGATCGCCGCCTACATTATATTCTGGTTTGTCGCCGATGAAGTTCATTTGCACAATCTTGCCGTAAGATCTGAATTCCGTAGGCAGGGACTTGCTTACAGTATTATGAGCCTGATGAAGGGAATAGCTGCACAGGCCGGGATTAAACGACAGACGCTGGAGGTTCGAGAATCGAACCTGGGAGCAATAAATCTTTACCGGAAATGCGGTTTTGTAGTAAAAGGTAAAAGACCTCAATACTACACCGATACCTGCGAGGATGCTCTGGTGATGTGGGCGGAAGGGCAAGAGGAAGAACAGCATGGCTAAAGATATTTATATGGGAGAAGTTTCCCGAAATGAGGAAATCCGGAAAGACTTTTTCCTGATGAAGGTGACGCTGCCTTCCGGTTTTGTTGAACCAATGCCGGGTCAGTTTGTCATGATACGCATTGCCGGTTTAAATGATCCGTTTCTGTCCCGTCCCATCAGCATTTATTCTTTTTCGCGCGGCCGTTCTAACTGTTCAATGGAACTTCTTTTCCGGGTAGTGGGGAAGGGAACAAGAATCCTGGCGGGATTGATCAAAGGGTCGCTTGTTGAGATATCCGGTCCGCTTGGAGAAGGCCATTTTGCGATTCCAAAAGCCGGGAATATCGTATTCATCGCCGGTGGGATCGGCATAGCACCATTATCATTGTTTGCTGAGAATCTTTGCAGGAAAGTCTGCCGCAGTTCGGATGCCATGACCTTTTATCTGGGTGCGCAATCGGCGGACGGGCTTATCGGTCTCAACCGTGTTCATAAATATTGTGGAAATATCATTGTCTGCACGGATGACGGTTCCGCGGGAATGAAAGCTCTGGTGACGAAAGCATTCCAAAAGGACCTTAAAAAGTATGACCCTATGGATACGGCGATTTATGCCTGCGGCCCGAGGCCGATGATCCGGGCGTTGTCAGGTATGCTGGATGCGGAATATTTCTGTCAGGTGTCGCTGGAGGAACGGATGGCCTGTGGCGTGGGCGCATGCGTCGGCTGCGCTGTTGCCATGAAGGATGATCTCGGGCAGAAGACTTACAAACGTGTTTGCTCGGATGGACCTGTGTTTGAATTGAAGGACATTGTCTGGGAATAATCGTGAAAAATAAAAAAAATAAATCAGACGCGACGATGAAAGTGGAAATTGCCGGCCTGAAACTGAAAAATCCGGTAATGACGGCTTCCGGGACATTCGGTTACGGTGAAGAGTATTCCGATTATGTGGACTTGAACCGCCTGGGCGGCATCGTGGTTAAAGGACTGTCATTAAAGCCGCGACCGGGAAATCCCCCTCCGCGCATTATGGAAACGTCGGGAGGCATGCTCAATGCCGTGGGTCTGCAGAACGTCGGCGTTGATGTTTTTATTGACGAGAAACTTCCCTTTTTGCGCAGGTACGATGTCGTAGTCATTGCCAATATCTATGGAGAAAGCTATAAGGAATATGCTCAAGTTGCCGGGAAACTGAGCCGGGCAAAAGGTGTTCATGCCCTCGAAATCAATGTTTCCTGCCCGAATGTGAAGAAGGGAGGTTTGAGTTTCGGTTCTGATCCGAGGGCGGCTGCCGAGGTTACGCGTTGTGTAAAGGCCGAAACGCACCTGCCAGTCATTGTCAAGCTCACCCCCAATGTTACGGATATTGCGTCCATCGCTTTGTCGGTGGAAAATGCGGGCGCGGATGCGGTCTCGCTGATCAACACGATTACCGGTATGTCCATTGATCTCCGAGCCAGGACACCTCATCTGAAAAATATTACCGGTGGTCTGTCAGGCCCTGCCATTAAACCGGTTGCCCTGCGCATGGTCTGGCAGGTTGCACAGAAAGTCTCTATTCCGGTTATCGGCATCGGCGGAATCATGACGGCCGAAGACGCCCTGGAATTCATGATTGCCGGGGCAAAGGCAGTGCAGATCGGAACGGCCAGTTTTATCAACCCGTGTGCGTTGGTCGAGATCATCGACGGGATCCGCCACTATCTGGATGAAAATAAAATTAAAAATATTAAAGACATTGTTGGCACGCTGCAAACATAGAACATGAAAATGAAAACCGAGGAAATCATCAGCGGTGTTTATCTGATCGGCGGTCCAGATGTCACCCGTCCCGAAGATGCGGCGGTTTACCTAGTCGATTATGCCAGTGAACTGGTCATGATTGATTCGGGGGCGGGAAGCAGTTCGTCTCAGCTTGTCCGCAATATTGAAATGCTGGGGCTGAATCCGGCTGAGCTTACGCATATTATTTTAACGCATTGTCACATTGATCATATCGGCTCGGCGGCTTATTTCCGTGAAAAATATAATTCTAAAATTGTAATACATGAATTGGATGCCAGGGCTCTGGAAACCGGTGACACGATAAAGACCGCGGCCAACTGGT
>JAGFXG010000301.1 GCA_017860985.1 Deltaproteobacteria bacterium | reverse complement strand
ACTTTCGTCACCTGTTCCTGACGGATGTTTGATCATGATTGCACGTGATCAGGCACCGCGCATCGTTGCAAACAGTATTTATTTTGCCAACGGCGTGGCACTGGATGCGAAAGAGGATTACGTCTATGTAGCCGAAACCATGCAGCGGCGTGTCCTGCGCTACCGGATCAAGCAGGGTAACCGGCTGGACGGGCCAGAGGTTTACGGGCCCCCCTTCCTGGGCAGGCTGGGCTTCCCCGACGGCATCGCTTTTGACGAAGCGGGCAACCTGTGGATTACCTTTCCCATGGCTAACGCCATCGGGTTCATTAATCCGGGAGGCAAACTGGAGATCTTTATGGATGACCCGCAGGGCATCGTGATTAATCGCCCGACCAATATCTGCTTTGGCGGGAAAGAACGCCGTACCGCTTATATCGGCAGTCTGGGAGGAACCAATGTTCTCTTTTTTGAAGTGCCTTATCCGGGTATGCGGCTGGTGCATCAGAAATAAGCTATTAGGCTGTAGGTTGTTAGACTGTAGGTTGTCAGGATGTTAGGCTATCAGTATAAAAAATTTTGAAAGGAGAAAGAAAAATGGAATACAAAAACATTATTGTGTCAACAAAAGATTTTGTGACGACGATTGTTTTGAATCGTCCGCCGATGAACTCCGTGAACCTTGGAATCCGGGAGGAACTTTTTAATGCCGTAAACGAAATTGAAACAAGCAGGGAAACCCGCGCAGTCATCATCACAGGAGCGGGTGAAAAGGGTTTTTCCGCAGGCATGGATGTTTCCGATATCGCCAACATCACCAAGGGACCGGATGGCAACCAGATCATGAACGCGATTGCCGCTTCGACAAAGCCCTTTATCGCGGCCATCAACGGTCACGCGCTCGGCGGCGGTTGTGAAACGGCACTGGCCTGCCATTTTCGGCTGATGACAGACAATCCCAAAGCACTGATCGGACTGCCGGAAGTCAATCTTGGGATCACCCCCGGTTGGGGCGGTATTCACCGCCTGCCCCGGGTTGTGGGAAAATCCAAGGCGCTGGATATTATTCTTTTCAGTAAGAGATTATCCGCACAGGAAGCACTGGCGATCGGTCTTGTCGATAAAGTTGTCCCGGCGGCTGATTTGATGAAAGGAGCGGAAGAATTTGCCGCGGCGCTTGCCAAACGTCCGCCCCTGGCTGTTGCCGCGGTGCTCAGCGGAATGAACGTGGGTCTGGAGAAGGGTATTGAAGAGGGACTGCGTAAAGACAATGAGTGGGCCCCTAAAATCATTTCCAGCAAAGATGCCATGGAAGGCATGACGGCTTTCCTGGAAAAGCGTGCACCGGCCTTTAAGGGCGAGTGAAATAATATGCCCGTTCAATAATGAAAAGGCAGCGCCGGTGTCGGTCGCTGCCTTTTTTTGCTGGCCTGTGAATTAACCTTATTTCGCCTTCTCGCCTCGTGCCCTGTTCCCTAGACTTTGATTCTAACAGCCTGCAAGCTGCTCCACTACTATTACTTGTTGATCCATTTTACCTGAAACTCGATTTCTTCATTTTTCCCTTCACGTTCATGCTCTATATTAAACACAGCGGAAGACGGCACTGATATTCTCTCCCCGGCAATCATGATCGCAAACCGTTTGCCTTTCTCCAGCGCGTCCGCCAGACGGCGAAGTTTAGCGACAAATTCAGCGCTCGGGTATGTTTTTTCCAGATCTCTTGATTTCTTTTTCATAATTACCTCCTTTTGATCCTGCAATATCCTCAAAAAAATAAATGTGTCAAGTGCTTTGCCATCACAACATTGGACCGGAAACCATACCAGGAGAAAACATTTTTCGGATATTTAAAAAAAACCATCAACCATAACTATTCGAAATATCATTAGATATTAAAAGTATTGATCAGAAAAGGGAATAATTTATGGATTTTGCCGAAAAAAATTGCTACAACACCCGTCGAGAAGTCCCGCAGTATTTCGTTTTTTTTATTTATAAAGTCATAACTAAATAAAATACAGGAGGAATAATCAGACAACTTTAATTACACAAAGGACAGCGGTACATTGTTTGCTTCATTCACATCGTCTTAACCAAACTTAGGAGGGAAGTTAAAATGGCTGGAGAAGTATACGCATCAAAACCGTGGTTGAAGTCTTACGACAAAGGTGTTCCCGAGAAAATTCAATACGAGGAAATTTGCATGCCGGATATTCTGGACAGATCGGCCGCAAAATACCCCGACCGCATGGCGCTGAATTTTCAGGGCTTCACCCTAAACTACAAAGAATTGAAAGACATGGTGGACCGCTTTGCAACCTACCTTGCCGGCGCAGGCATCAAAAAGGGCGACGCAGTTGCCATCATTCTACCCAACGTAATTCCCTGTGTTGCAGCCTACTACGCCATCCATAGACTGGGTGCCATCGTGGTATTAAATAACCCGCTTTATTCCGACCGCGAACTCGAACATCAGCTCAATGATTCCGGATCAAAAATCATTATCACGGTCGACCTTCTGGCCAACCGGATGATCGATTTGAGGCCCAAGACGCAAGTGAAGCAGATTATCCTCACGTCCATCGGGGACTATCTGCCGTTTCCGATCAATCTTCTGTTCCCGCTTGTCGGCAAGAAGAAAGGTCTGCTGCCGTCAAAGCCCATGAAACCGGCAAGCGACGTTTATAAATGGAAAGACTGCATTGCCAAATCAAAACCCAATCCGCCCAAGGCAAAACTGACATTTGACGACGTCGCCATGTACCAGTACACCGGCGGGACAACAGGCGTTTCCAAGGGGGTTATTCTGACTCACGGCAACATCAGCAAGCAGGTACAGCAGATCAGTGCCTGGTTCCCGAAGTTTCACGGTTCATACAACATCAATCTTGGCGCCCTGCCCTTCTTCCATGT
>JAGFXG010000002.1 GCA_017860985.1 Deltaproteobacteria bacterium | reverse complement strand
AACTTATGAAATGCCAAAAAAGGGATGAGTGAAAACTCATCCCTTTTTTTTCGCGCTGGACTATGGATAAACTATGCTGCGTAGAACAAACTCGTCGTGGTTTAATTTATTACATTCTGTTATATGCTTTTTCATCATGCTGAAAAACCTGCTGACAAAATTTATTGCTTACAACAGTAATTTGACTGTACGGATCAGGCTTGTTGTGCTGACCGTTGCAGGGCTTGCCATTGCCATGGCCGTCTGGGGTGTCATCCAACTGACTGTCCTGGACAGGCTCCTGGTCGATCAACAGGTGAAACGGCTGGAGAATGTCGCCGAAACGGTCAGTACTTTTTATCAGCACTTTCCAACGAAACGGGGCATTGCAGCCCTTGACTCCGCCCTGCAGGATCATATCCAGACGGATGTTCGCCTGGCCAGAATTGATATTTTTGACACACGCCGCCACCATGTTGATTATGTCGCCGGTGCCAGCCGTGTTCAGTATGAATGGCCGGATAAGATGGTAGCCGAGGTCAGTGTCAGGGGGAAATCCCGCTATGTTAAACTGGAAACGGAAGCCGGACCTTCAACAGGGCTGCTCTATCCCGTTTCCGGAGATGCAAAGGATTCCCGTATTGTTGTGGGCATCATTGCTTTTTCGCGTGCGAACGCCGAAATTATGAACAGCGCCCGGTTTCTGCTGCTTTTCACCAGTGTTGGATTGCTGCTGGTGATCCTTTTGCTCCTGGGGGTGAGCTATGGCTGGATGATCGGCAAGCCGCTTAATCTGATTATCGGAACCATCGATGAATTTCGGAAGGGAAGATACGTGGAGCGTATTCCTATCGTTCGAGAAGATGAATGGGGACACCTGGCTGATCATTTCAACCAAATGGCCGGCGAAATTCAAAATGTCATGGCCAGAAATCTTGATTTAACCAACAGTTTATCCGATCGGGTGCGCGAAGAAACGCTCAAAGTTGTTCATCTCCAAAAACAGGTTGATGATCTGCAACAGTTAACAGCCCTGGGTCATTTAACGGCGAACCTGGCGCATGATCTGGGAACTCCGCTTCATTCCATCGCGGGACTTGCCCAATTGATGCTGGAACGGGAAGGCTGGCCGCCGGATGTGGCACACAAGTTAAATCTGATCGTCGAACAGACCCGAAGACTCGACACCGTTATTCAAAATATCCGTAAAGCAACACGTCTTCCCGAGCCTCATTTTGAGTTGATGACGGTCCAGACGATATTGACCGATACACTGCCTCTGGTTGAACCGCTGATCCAAAAAAGCCATATAACCATTGAAGCTAACATTGACCGATCGACGGAATCTTTATACGTTGATCGTTACAGGATTCAGACAGCACTCTTGAATATTATTCAAAATTCAATTGATGCCATGCCGGACGGAGGCAGAATCAGTATTATTGCTGAAGATGACCGTACAGCCGGCAACATCAGAATATCCATTGCCGACAACGGGCAGGGCATTGCGGCTGATATTCTGCAAAAGGTATGCGAGCCGTTCTTCAGCTCCCACACGGATGAAGGCATGCGCGGTCTCGGACTGGCCATTGTGCGTGATATCATCAAGGCTCATGGCGGGCAGTGGAATATCCAAAGCACGCCCGGTGCCGGGACAACCGTTACGCTTTACCTGCGGATGGCCGATAACGTTCCCGGTTAGGGCCGAAACGCTCACTTTTCATCCTGAAGGCCGTAGCGGCGGATTTTCATCCGCAGGGTTTTGCGGTCGATGCCCAGAATTTCGGCGGCCCTGGATTGATTCCAGGAGGTTTCCCGGAGGGTGTGAGCAATCTGCTCTCTTTGTGCTTCCTCAAGAGGCGTCATATCCGGCATAGTGCCGTTTTTCAGGTCTGTTTTTTTCTTACGGAACCGGGCAGGCAGATTATCGGGCAGAATCACCACAAATGGCGAGAGCAGAAGGGTTTGTTGCAGGACATTTTCCAGTTCGCGCACGTTGCCCGGCCAGTCGTAGGCCATCAGTAATTCAATGGCCTCGTTCGAAACCCGCACGCCGGGGTAGCCCAGTTTTTTTAACATGGTCTCAATCAGCAGGGGAATATCATCTCTCCGCTCCCGTAAAGAAGGGATGCGCAGCCGCACAATGAAGCGGTATAGAAGATCCAGACGGAAATGGCCCGCGCTTACTTCATCATCAATGTTTTTATTGGCTGCCGCGACCACGCGAACCGCAACATGCAGTACGTCATGGCCGCCGATTCTGCGCACTTCACCATCCTGCATGAAACGCAGGAACTTGCTTTGCAGTGCGGTTGACATTTCCGTAATCTCATCAAGAAAAACGGTGCCGCCCTGCGCGGTTTCAAGCAGACCCTTATGCTGATGGTCCGCTCCCGTATAGGCCCCTTTTTCGTACCCGAAAAGTTCCGATTCGAGCAGGTTGTCGGGAATCGCCCCGCAGTGCACCACCACAAACGGCTTCTGGCGTCGCGACGACATGAAATGCAGAGACCGCGCAGTCAGTTCCTTTCCCGTGCCGCTTTCACCTTCTATGAGCACGCTTGCCGGGGAATCTGCGACACGCGCTATCTGCTTGTAAAAATCGACCATTGTGGCGGAAGAGCCGATCAGCTTCGCCTCTTCATGGGCTTCCGGAGGCCCGTCTTGCCGACGCTCGCGCAGTTCGCGCACTTCCAGGACTTTTTTAACGATTGTGCGGCAGTCTTCGGGAGAAAAAGGTTTGCTGATGTAATCCCAGGCGCCCAGCCGGATTCCTTCCATGGTGGTTTCCAGGGAACCGTATGCCGTCATCAGGATGACAGGTAGATGCGGCCATGTTTTCTGAACTTCACTTAAGAATTGCAGACCGTCCATATCGGGCATGCGAATGTCGGACATTAATAAATCGTATTTGGAAAGGTCTTGTTGAAGAGCGTCAAGGGCGGAGGTAAACGCAGTGACGTCATATCCGTCGCGCAGGAGAACTTCCTGCAGGAATTCACAGGCAACGGCATCGTCATCAATGACGAGTATACGGGCTTTCATATAATCACCTGCTGCGCCTTTCGAGAAAGAGGATATCAGGGCAGCGCGGCCACAAAGAAACCCTTGAGCTTTCTACCGCCCTGCGCATCGCGGACACTTATTTCGCAGCGGATTCTTTTCTCTCCGTTTTCTTCATACTTGTCGGTTACTTTGCCGGTCACGGTGACAGTTGCCCGATCCCTGGTGTTTTCAAAATCATCCAGATTGGCGGGTTGTGTCATGCTCAGGAAATGCACGGAAATTTTTCTCAGATATTTATTTTCGATCCAGGCTGTGACGGCTTCGCCCGCGATGCCCGCAATGAACATTCCGTGGGCAATGACGGAATCCAAACCGATCGCTTTGGCAAACGTCTCATCCGTGTGCAGGGGATTAAAGTCGCCGGATGCTCCTGCATAGCGCGCAAGCTGCATTCGCGTGATGGGTTGGGACGTATAGGTTGGCATGCTGTCACCTACGGCTATCGAATCAAAATCAATGGTCATCTTGTCATCCTATCTTTCCATAAAAGTTGTACGCGCCCTGAGCACCATTTCGCCTTTTTGATTAAAGGCTTCCGTTATCAGCACCGTCACCTGAATGTGCCAGCCCTTTCTTTCTTTTTTCCCCCGGTCGTACATCTCCGCTACTTTCATTGTACAGGTAATAATGTCCCCTGCGCAGATCGGCGCAAAAAATTCATATTCTTCTTCGGAGTGCAGCAGCTTGCTCAAATCAACGCCTACGGCGTTGACAATGCCCATCAGGCCGCCGCCCGTCCAGAAGGGGAAGCAGGTGGGAAAAGTCGGCGGAATCGGTATATTTTCGTAGCCGGCTTTCCTTGCCGCGTCGACATCCCGGTAAATCTCTTTAACATCGTCGATGGCATCCAGTTGTGCCACCGCCGCAGCAAATTCGGCGATTTTGTTTTTGGGAACCTCAATGGAGCGAACAGGGAACTCCATGCCGAGTTTCGATTTATCCGCCATAGCAACCTCCGATGGATTAGGGACATATTAATTTTAATACCACAGTCCGTTGATAATTTCACCTCTTATGATAAATGCTTGAATCCCGCAGCGAGTGATGAAACGCTCTTGACAATGTCCCCTCATTGCCTGTATTTCTTCGCTTATGAAAGTCTGTCATTTTTGTAAAAAGGAAGTACCCGCGGATTTTCCGATCGGCAGACAGGCGCAGTGTCCCGGCTGCGGTGAGGATCTTCACTGCTGTTTGAACTGTGTTTTTTATGAACACGGCGTCTACAATGACTGCAGGGAAAATCAGGCGGATCGGGTTGTGGATAAAAACCGCTCTAATTTCTGTGACTTTTTCCGATTCCGTGATACATGTGGAAAGGCGGAGCCCCTGTCTTCTGATCCCAGGGCAAAACTGGAAGCCCTTTTTAAATAATGATGGCCGTCATGGAGATTTCCTTTTGAGAAAGCGGCATTTTTCAATACCTGGAGCGGGACGGCGGGTTTAGGCTAACGTCCGGTTTCTTTTTCCGTACCTGGGTCAGGCAGTAAAGTCCCTTTCCCGCGTGAACCGGCCGATAGCATAGATTGTCCGAATTGCAGGATGAATAATTTTGCTCGCCGTTTTTCCAGCGCATGATTAAGTCCGGTTCGCAGATGAACGGGCGGGACATGGCGATGAAATCACAAATGCCGTCCTGTAAAAATTTTTCCGCAACGGAAAGCGTGCGGAAACCGCCCACCAGGATTAGGGGAATGCCGATTTTTTCCTTGAAATATTTTGCTTCCTCTTTGTAATAGCCTTCGTTTTCCGGCTTGATGCTGCCTCGGCGCGCGGGAATCATCTTTCCCGATTCCGGTGTTCCGCCGCTGAGCTCAATGGCTTTGACCCCGGCCGCTTCCATTGCGGTTGCGGCATAGATTATATCATCGATGCCCACACCGTTTTCCAGATAATCATTGGCATTCATTTTCACCAGAACCGGAAAATTGTCTCCCGTGGCTGCCCGGACAGCCTGCACCGCTTCCAGCAAAAAACGCGACCGGTTTTCGGCCGTTCCTCCATATTCATCACGACGGCTGTTATAATGGGGCGAAAGGAATGAGCTTAAAAGATAACCATGCGCGGCGTGAATCTGCACACCGTCAAAACCCGCCTCCTTCACCAGACGTGAAGCGTTTGCGAACGCTTTCACCGTTTTACGAATATCGACAGACGTCATTTCCCGGCATATGGTTGCGTCGCTTTTTCGCCGCACCGTCGGTCCCATAGCCGCCTCGCCGGTCAGGGATGTATTTGCAAAAATTCCCGCGTGGCTGATTTGTGCCACAATTTTACCGCCTGCTTCATGTACCTGGCGGGTCATGTCCATCAGTGCGGGAAGATGATCGTCATGCCAGATACATAATTGCCTTTCTCCCGCACGTCCTTCGCTGCTTACCGTCATATGGCCCGTGATGATCAGACCGGCACCGCCTTTGGCCAGTCGCACCATGAACGTTGTCAACGGAGCTGAACAGAAGCCCTGACTCGTTGAAAGTCCCTCCGCCGTCGCGGAACGTATAAGATGATTGGAAAGGTTAATGGAGCCGATGGCTGCCGGTTCGAAAACGTTCATGTTGTTTTATCCATTATTCCGCACGGTGGGTTAAAGATCATAAAGTGTTTCATCCTTGCGGGGTTTGCGTAAAACAGACCGTTTGCCGCCCTGCTTTTCCCCGAATGGATCTTCAGACGACAGGATATCACCCATTTCTTCATCGATCTTGTCCGGATCTTCTCCCGCCTCCATACGCTTCAGGGCTTCCTGAAAACCTTCTCCCAGCTTCATACCGGTTGTTTCCGACAATTTTCTCATCAGCTTTGCCGCAGCGCGCGGATCATCTTCATTCATTTTTTCCGCCTCCGCTGCGAATTGCATCATGGCTTTTTCCATTTTACTCTCATCAAGTCCGCCCAACGGGTCGTTTGCGGGTTCATCCTTCTTCCCTCCGGTGATGGCTGCAAAAACGGACATCTGCCGCGACAGGGGGACGTTTTTACAACGCGGGCATGACGGGATTTTATCCGTGTTGACGGATCTGGAGAAAAAATTATAAATGGTGTTGCACTTCCGGCAATAAAATTCATATATCGGCATATCGGAGTCTCCTAAGCATCTCCCTTTTTATAATCCATTGCCTGCAAATATTCAATACGTTCAGTGAGCGGCGGATGCGAATAATAGAATACGACATACCAAGGGTGGGGATGAAGATTGCTGAGATTATCTTTGGCCAGGCGTTTAAGTGCATTGATCATGGGCCGCGAGGTACCGCTAAGCTCATAAGCTATCCGGTCGGCTTCGCGTTCGAAATGCCGCGTGACGGCCGCGCCAAGCGGGGCAAGGAAAAAACCGGCCGCTCCGAGATAGAGAGAGACAAGAAACAATCCGGCATAAACAGGGGTGCGATCAATCCCGAAGGCGCGGTATAGAGGCGGATGCCCCACGGCAAAATATACAAAATAAAACAGGAACAGTGAAACAGTGACCATGAAAGCCAGCTGTTTGAGAATATGCTTCTTTTTCCAGTGGCCGATTTCGTGCGCCAGCACCGATACTATTTCTTCATGTGTATTAGAAGCCAGTAGTGTGTCATATAAAACAATGCGTTTGGTTTTCCCGATCCCGGTGAAATAGGCGTTGGTATGTTTGGATCGTCTGCCTTCATCCACCTGATAAATGCCCTTGGCCTCAATGCCGGCGCTGGCGAGCAGAGCCACGATTTTTTCCTTGAGCGCCGCGTCTCTGATCGGTTCAAATTTGTTGAAGAGCGGCGCGATCAGCACCGGATATAGCCACAGAAGCGTCAGCTGGAATAAGGTAAAAAACACCCAGCCCCAGAACCACCAGCTTTTGGGCAGATACGTCACAAATGCCATGAGGGCGCTGACGATAATGGTCATCAGGATCGCAGAAATCAGCACCGATTTGAAAAGATCCTCGAGCCACAGCTTCCATGTTATGGTTGAAAATCCGTATTTTCTTTCCAGTACGAAGGTGTGATAGATATCAAACGGAAGTCCCGCTACCCCGCTGATGAGTGCCAGGCAGGCGAAAAAGATCAGTGCCTGCACGATGAGATGGATATTGATTCCGGCAAGCCACCCGATTCCCAAAGGCAGCAGCAGGAATATCACGGCCAGTTCAATCGCGTCCCCCGCCAGATGCTCCCATGATTCCAGATGCGACTGGTCACAGGTGTAGTCTACCATCCTGTGGAGAGTTGCTTCATCGAGTTCGTCCCGGAACACCGGCGGTATCTCCCGGCCATGCGTTTTCAGATGACCTGTATTGAGCCGCTCGAGGACATAACGCAGCGCCATTCGCCCGATAAATAAAATAAGAAAAACCGCTAAAAGTATTTTTTCCATACGGTCCTGTTTCTGATCATCATGGTTTTTTAATTGATAAATGGAGTGAGTGGTTTTGTAAAGGTTTTTATTGATTAATATGTGTTCATGATTTTTGGAAACCGTCCGCGCGCCTGGGTTTCAAACGGGGATAAAGCAGCCCGTCGTCGGTAAGGATTACAACCGGCCACTCCACGCCGGGGACATAAACCAGCTGCGCAGAATATTTTCGTTCCAGGGGCTGCCAGTGCTGCGAGGTCACAAACTCCATTTGCCACAGGGGCTGGTTATCCATGGCAATCAGCCCGTGGCAGGATTCGTGGCGATCCCGTAAAAAACCGGATTGCCGGTAAATGCACCGGCCAGCAATAAAGCCGCCGTCGGCAAAGCAGTGCCTAATCGTGCCAGATCGATCATTTTACCGGATCCCGTTCGGATAACGTCTGTAATTTTTTCATCAACGGTCATATTCTTGGCGTATAAGATCGATAAAGCCCAGTCAAGTTGAAATGTTAATAATACAGAAGACCATATTTGATTTTGTATGGATATCCCGTGAATTCCGGCCGGACAGGGAGGCGTTTTGTGTGAAAAATATTGACAAAACCGGCAATCAATATATAGGTAAGCAATAATTTTAAAGGAGTTGTCCATACATGTTTGGTATAGGTTTTCAGGAACTGATTATCATAGCGATCATTGCACTTTTAATCGTCGGGCCCAAAAAACTGCCTGATCTGGCCAAAACGCTCGGCAAGGGGATTCGGGATTTTAAGAACGCGACCGACGGAATTACCGATGATCTGAAAGATACCTTTAAGGAAGAAGACAAGAAGGCCGATCAGGGTAATGGATTGGAAAATTCACTCCTGGTAAAAAAAACTGAATCCGAAGAAAAGAATGAAGCAGCCGGCAATGATGCCGGGATAAAATAAAATCCAAAATAACGTCTGCAATTTCAGCACCCTGAAAAACGGTAATTATGGAAACCACCGAAGATGCCAAAATGTCTTTGACTGAACATTTGATTGAATTGCGCAAAAGACTGACAAACGCGCTGATTGCGCTGGGCATCGGTTTCTTCGTTTGCTACTACTATAAAGACGCGCTGTTTGCCGTCATAACCAAACCTCTGGTCGAAGCTCTTCCCAAAAACAGCTATCTGATTTACACCGGATTGACCCAGGCTTTTTTCACGTATATGAAAGTCGCTTTTTTTTCTTCCCTGATATTAACCAGTCCTTTCATTTTCTACCAGGTGTGGAAGTTTATTTCGCCGGCGCTGCTTCCGCAGGAAAAAAAGTACGTGGTGCCGTTTGTCCTGTCTTCCACCCTGCTTTTTTTGAGCGGCGTCACTTTCGGTTATTTGGTCGTTCTGCCTCCGGCGTTTAGTTTTTTTGTCAGTTTCAATAATCAATATTTGCAGGCAATGATTTCTTTCAACGAATACCTTGGTCTTTTTATTAAGTTTTTGCTGGGCTTCGGTTTGTCCTTCCAGTTGCCGGTTTTAATCTTCTTTCTGGCAAAACTGGGGATTGTGACCGATAAGATGCTTTCTCAAAATAGAAAGTATGCTATTTTATTAATGTTTATTGCCGCCGCGATTCTTACGCCATCTCCGGATGCGTTAAGCCAACTGTTAATGGCGATTCCCTTGCTGTTTCTATATGAAGTGAGTATATTTGTTGCAAAGTTTGCAGGCCGAAAAAAAGAGGTATCCGCTTAAGACCGGAGGGAGAGGGGCTAGGATTGGACCATGTCTGAACTCAAACGAAAGAAAAAGAAATCCAGCAAGCTATGGATCCTTTTTAAAATATTATTTGTTTTGTTCCTGCTGCTTTTGGTGCTGACGATAAGCGGGGTCACGGCATATTACGCGTTGACCAGGGACCTTCCGGGGATTGACGCATTGAAGGATTACCGGCCGAGTATTGCTTCCCGTGTGTATGACGCAAACGATGAACTTCTGGAGGAGTTCTTTTTAGAAGACAGAAAAATCATTAAAATTTCAGAAGTTCCAGGTATGGTTAAGTATGCTTTTGTCGCGGCGGAGGATTCCCGTTTTTATCAGCATAAGGGATTTGATCCGGTCAGTATCTTCCGTGCCATGTTCAAAAATGTGGAAGCAGGTAGAATTGTTCAGGGCGGCAGCACCATAACACAGCAGGTAGCCAAAATGATGTACCTGACGCCCGAAAGAAAGTACATTCGAAAGTTCAAAGAAGCAGTTCTTTCCTATCGCATTGACCGGTATCTGACAAAAGATGAAATTCTCTATCTGTATCTTAACCAGATTTACATGGGACACGGAACCTATGGCATAGAATCGGCTTCGATCGGCTATTTTGGCAAGAGCGCGAAGGATCTGACATTGCCGGAAGCGGCCATGCTTGCGGGTTTGCCGAAAGCCCCCACCACGTATTCACCGTATTTTTATTTTGACCGCGCGAAACAAAGGCAGACATACGTATTGAACCGCATGATGGAGGAACGTTTCATTACGAGGGAACAAATGGACGCGGCCGTTGCCGCCCCCCTGAAACTGAAGCGGGCCCAGCCGAAGGACAAAGTTGCCGGGCATTTTGTTGAGACGGTCCGTCGCTATGTGCAGGAAAAATACGGGACGGATATTCTTTATAAAGAAGGGTTGTCGATTTACACAACCCTTGATATGTCGGCTCAGAAGGCGGCCCGGGACGCTCTGATTAAAGGCCTGACCGAAATGGAAGAACGGGAAAAATACGAGAAAGGCATTGTGCAGGGAGCGATTTTCTGCATGGATATTAAAACCGGTGCCATTGTCGCAATGGTGGGCGGGCGCGACTATGAAAAAAGTGAATTTAACCGCGCGACGCAGTCGCGCCGGCAACCGGGTTCAGCCTTTAAGCCGCTGATCTATACGGCTGCTTTTGACAAGGGTATGACTCCTTCCACGCGGATTGTTGACTCTCCAATTATGTTTGAAGATCGATCGCAGGCGGACGGTGTTTGGAGACCGAGAAACTATGACGGGAAGTTCCTCGGACCGATTACCTTGCGGAAGGCCCTGGTGCAATCGCGCAATGTCGTAACAGTGAAAATCCTGCAGGATATCGGCATTGATTATGCAACGTCGTACGCCGCCAATATGGGCATTACCTCTCCGCTGGTCAGGAATTATTCTCTGGCGCTGGGATCATCGGGCGTTACCCTGCAGGAACTGGTGCGCGCTTATGCTGTTCTGGGAAATGCAGGGAAAAAAGTCAAACCCTACTTTATCCGCAAAATTGTTGACCGCACCGGCAATGTTTTCGAGGAAACGAAGGTGCAGCCGGAACAGGTCATTGATCCCCGCATCGCTTTCATAACGACCCATGTCATGCAGGAAGTCGTGGAAAGCGGTACGGGCCAGCGAGTTAAAAGTATCGGCAGACCGGTTGCCGGAAAGACAGGCACGACCAACGATACCCGCGATGCCTGGTTTATCGGGTTTACACCGTCTTTGATTGCCGGCGTCTGGGTTGGTTTTGATCAGGAAAGACCCATGGGAAGACAGGAAGTGGGCGGCCGCGCGGCCGCGCCAATCTGGCTCTATTTTATGGAAGAAGTCCTGAAAGACAAGCCGGTGGAGGAATTCCCCGTTCCGGAAGGTGTTGTTTTTGTCAAGGTCGATCAGCAAACCGGTGCTCCGTCGCAGGGCACAGGCTCGGGAACGGTCTATGAAACCTTTCTGGAAAACGCCATGCCCGAGAAAAAGGAAGATAATCTGACGGAAGAAACCGAGGAGTTGTTCCGTTAAAAAATGAAAGCCATCAACAATGTCTCTTGACAACAGACAATTTTTTCGTTAAAGAACAATCATTAAACAGGGAATTAATTATGTTTCTTAAAGGTTTAGACAGCGGCAGAATTTTGAAGCAGGCCATTGTAAGATTACTCGTCGTAGTAGTCGTACCCATGGGGTCTGCCGCTCTGTATCTTTAAGAAAAGAGATACAAGCCGCGGGCCCCGAAAAGCCCGCGGCTTTGCTGTATCTAGTCAAGGCCGCTTTTTCCTAAAGAAACTGGCGGCTTTTTCAGTTTTCAGGGCTGATTAATGAAACACCTCGAAGTGAGCTATCGGGGCATGAAATGAACGTTATTATAGCGCGGCAAGCTGCGGAGAATTAACGTTCGCCCCGCAGAAGCGGGATCAAAGGTAATGGAGGAGTCATAAAACATGAAGTTGAAAGGCACAGAAATTTTTCTGAAAGCGCTCGAAGAAGAAAAAGTTGACATTATTTTTGGCTACCCGGGAGGGGCTGTCCTGGATCTCTATGATCAGCTTTATCAAAGCAATCTCAGGCACATTCTGGTCCGCCACGAACAGGGCGCAGTGCATGCCGCCGATGGTTACGCGCGCGCGACGGGAAAAGTTGGCGTTTGCTTGGTAACGTCCGGCCCCGGCGCCACCAATACCGTTACCGGCATTGCCACGGCAAATATGGACTCCATCCCCCTGGTGGTATTTACCGGACAGGTTCCGACGGGGCTTATCGGCAATGATGCATTTCAGGAGTGCGACATTACCGGCATCACCCGGCCCTGCACCAAGCACAATTTCCTGGTGCGCAACATTGAGGAACTGGCTTCAACAATCAAGGAAGCGTTTCACATCGCCCGTTCCGGACGACCGGGGCCGGTTCTCGTGGATCTGCCGAAAAATGTCATGGCCGCGCAATATGATTATGATCCGGCAAACGTAAAAATTCGCAATCAAGAAGCGATATACAAACCGGCGCCGAAAAAAATGGCTAATGTATTAGATATGCTCAATGCCGCGAAAAAGCCCCTGATCATGACCGGAGGAGGCGTGATTCTCGGTAAAGCTTCTGACGAATTAACCCTTCTGGCCCGTAAATACGAGATTCCCGTTACGGGGACCCTGATGGGGCTCGGATCGTTTCCGGGCACTGATCCCCTTTGGCTGGGGATGCTGGGGATGCACGGCACCTATTACGCGAACATGGCCGTCAGCCACTGCGATTTTATGCTGGCCGTGGGAGTGCGCTTCGACGATCGCGTGACCGGCTCGATTGAAACGTTTGCCTCCAACGCAAAGATTGTCCATATTGACATTGATCCTTCCTCCATCAATAAAAATGTAACCATTGACCTGCCGATTATCGGCGACACCAAGGCCACACTGAAGGATATCCTGCGTTTTCTGGAAGAACATCACTACACGCAGGATGCCGGCTCAAGAGCCGAATGGCTTCGTGAGCTTGCCGAATGGCGGGAAAAAGTGCCGTTGAGCTACTGCCAGAACGGCGAAGTCATTAAACCGCAGTACGTGATTGAAAAATTGCAAAAGCTTACCAAGGGCGATGTGCTGATAACGACGGATGTCGGTCAGCATCAGATGTGGACGGCGCAGTTTTTCAATTTTGACCGGCCCAATACGTTTGTTTCATCCGGCGGATTGGGCACGATGGGATTTGGCCTGCCCGCCGCCATTGGCGTCAAATGCGCTTTTCCGGACAGGCAGGTTGTGGCGATTGCCGGTGACGGAAGCATCCAGATGAACATTCAGGAACTTGCAACTGCCGCCCAGTATAACATCGCCGTGAAAGTGGTTTTATTAAACAATGAATTCTTAGGCATGCCGCGCCAGTGGCAGGAAATGTTTTACAATAAGCGATATTCTCACACGGACATGACGTACGCGCCTGATTTTGTAAAGCTTGCGGAAGCTTTTGGCGTCATTGGTCTGCGTGCGACCAAACCCGCCGAAGTGGAAACCGTTTTGGAGCAGGGACTGGCTGCCGATAAACCCGTGTTGATGGATTTCCGTATATCCAGAGAGGAATGTGTGTATCCCATGGTGCATCCGGGAGGGTCGATCACGCAAATGACCCTGGGATCAAGAGAAATGATTAATTAGCAGTAGGTTTTGACGAAACCATCAATGGTTAAAAAATAAAGGTGAGGTTATATAGCATGGAGAAAAAGGATCATATTATTTCAATTCTGGTACATAACAAACCGGACGTTCTGGCGAGAGTTGCCGGAACACTGGGAGGCAAAGGCTATAACATTGACAGCCTTTGCGTGAACACGACTACGCAAAACGACATATCGAAAATTGTGATGACCACCTCGGGTTCTCAGTCAACGATCACTCGAATCGAGAATCAACTGCAAAGGCTGGTTGATGTGATTTCCGTCGATGATCTGACCAATGTTGAGTCCATCCATCGCGAAATGGTTCTGGTGAGGCTGAATCTGACGGCCGAGAATTCAGAAGCGGTAAAGAACGCTGTTGACATGAATAAATGGAAAGTAATAGTTTCAGGCGATACATACGTTATTATTGAAATCACGGGGGACAAAAGGCAAGTTGATTTTTCGCTGGCGCGTCTGGAACCGCTGGGAATTACGGACATAACCAGGACAGGCCTGGTCGCGCTGACGCTGGAAGATTAATATAACTAAATGCAATCATTACTAATAATTAAATGAAGAACAGGAGGTTTTATGGCAAAAATCAATTTTGGTGGTACGATCGAAGATGTGGTGACCGCAGAAGAATTTACGGTCAAAAAAGCACAGGAAGTTCTTAAAAATGAAGTGATCGCAGTGCTGGGTTACGGTGTTCAGGGGCCTGCACAGGCTTTCAATATGAAAGACAACGGTGTCAATGTGATCATCGGGCAGTCTCCGGAAGACAAGCAATACTGGGAAAAAGCCATTTCCGACGGATGGGTTCCCGGCGAGACCCTTTTCCCGATTGAAGAAGCAGTGGAGAAAGCGACCATCATTCAGTACCTGGTATCCGATGCGGCGCAGATGATTTTGTGGCCGAAAGTCAAGGCCCACCTGAAAAAGGGCGACGCGCTCTACTTCTCACACGGTTTTTCCATCGTTTACAAAGAACAGACCGGCGTTATTCCGCCTGACTTTGTCGATGTGATTATGGTCGCACCCAAGGGATCAGGCACGAGCGTCCGCCGCAATTTTGTTGACGGCAGCGGTATCAATTCAAGCTTTGCCGTTCATCAGGATGCAACTGGCCGTGCGATGGAACGCACCCTGGCGTTGGGTATTGCCATCGGATCAGGATTTCTTTTCCCGACAACCTTCCAGATGGAGGTCTTCAGCGATCTGACCGGCGAACGCGGTGTGCTGATGGGTGCGCTTGCGGGCATGATGGAAGCACAATACGCCGAACTTCGCAAGCACGGTCATACCCCGAGTGAAGCCTTCAATGAAACGGTTGAGGAATTAACCCAGAGCCTGATTCGCCTCGTCGGTGAAAACGGCATGGACTGGATGTATGCCAATTGCTCTGCTACAGCACAGCGAGGCGCGCTCGACTGGCGCCACAAATTCCGTAAAGCAGTCGAACCGGTTTTTGCCGAACTTTATAACTCCGTCGCAACCGGAAAGGAAACCGAAGTGGTTCTAAGGGTTAACAGCGCACCGGATTACAAGGAAAAATTGAACGCCGAGCTTAAGGAAATGCGCGACTCCGAAATGTGGCAGGCCGGTGCGGCTGTGAGGGGACTGAGACCGGAAAAGCGAAAAAAATAGGAACGTCTTCGTAAAAAGCCAACCTGCTGCGTTGCGCTGCATCTCTCGTCATTGCGACGTATAACCTGGAGGTCACAGGTGAAAAATACGCCTCATTCCTCACGACTTGCGCGCCTTGCATATTGATCTTTTTACGAAACCGTTAATTATTAATTTAGGATTGAGGGAGAGAAAAAAATGAGAAGTGATCTCATGAAAAAGGGACTGGAGCGCGCACCGCACCGATCCCTCTTCAAAGCGATGGGTTACACCGATGAAGAAATTGCACGTCCGCTCATTGGCGTGGTGAATTCCGCCAACGAAATTATCCCGGGGCATATCCATCTGGACTTGATTACTAATGATGTAAAAGCGGGGATACGGATGGCCGGAGGGACGCCCGTGGAATTTCCGGTCATTGGTGTGTGTGACGGTATTGCGATGAATCATGCGGGCATGAAATATTCTCTGGCCAGCCGCGAGCTGATTGCCGATTCCATTGAAATCATGGCGACCGCCCATCCTTTTGACGCGCTGGTGTTCATTCCCAACTGCGACAAGATTATTCCCGGCATGTTGATGGCGGCGCTCAGGCTCAATATTCCGTCCATTTTCATCAGCGGCGGGCCGATGCTGGCGGGGAGACTTCAGGGCAAAGCTGTAGACCTCATCTCGGTATTTGAAGGGGTTGGCGCGGTGAAAGCCAAAAAAATGGCGCTCTCCGAATTGCAGCAACTGGAAGACTGTGCCTGTCCCGGCTGCGGGTCCTGCTCCGGCATGTACACGGCCAATTCCATGAACTGCGTGACCGAAGCGCTTGGTCTGGGGTTGCCCGGACACGGTACAATACCCGCGGTTCTTGCCGCTCGGCATCGTCTGGCGAAACAGGCGGGCATGAAAATTATGGACCTGCTTAAGAAAAACGTGAAGCCGCGTGATATTGCTACACTGGCCGCCTTCAAAAACGCCATGGCTGTCGATATGGCACTGGGCTGCTCCACAAATACGGTCCTGCACATTCCGGCCATTGCCCATGAGGCCGGTATAAAACTGGATTTGGACCTGTTTAACAAAATCAGCGAGAAAACGCCTAATCTGTGCAAGCTCAGCCCCGCAGGGCCTCACCACATCGAGGATCTGGATGCGGCAGGCGGCATCCAGGCGGTCATGAAAGTGATCAGCAAGCTTGGCGTCATTGATGAAAAGGCCATGACGGTCACCGGCAAGTCCACGGGGGCTAATTTGAAAACCGCCCGCGTGTTGAACGAGGACGTTATCCGTCCGCTTGACAACCCGTACTCCAAACAGGGTGGCATTGCTGTTTTGCGAGGCAATCTGGCTCCGGACGGCGCGGTGGTCAAGCAATCCGCCGTGGCACCGGCCATGCAGGTCAACGAAGGCAGGGCCCGTGTGTTTGATTCGGAAGACAAAGCCATTGCCGCAATCATGGGAGGGAAAATAAAGCCGGGAGATATTGTGGTCATTCGTTATGAAGGCCCGAAGGGCGGTCCGGGCATGCGCGAGATGCTTTCTCCGACTTCCGCCATTGTCGGGATGGGGCTTGATAAATCCGTGGCGCTTCTGACCGACGGACGTTTCAGTGGCGGTACACAGGGCGCGGCCATCGGACATATCTCACCGGAAGCTGCGGAAGGCGGGCCCATCGCGCTTGTGAAGGAAGGCGACATCATTGCCATCGACATTCCGGCCAAGAAATTGACACTGAAGGTTGATGATGCGGAGCTGGAGAAGCGCCGTAAATCGCTTAAATCCTGGACTCCCGTCATCACGACAGGTTATCTGGCCCGCTATGCAAAAATGGTTACATCGGCTTCAACAGGAGCAGTGTTTAAAGATTAACGAGAGGCACATCAGGGAGCGGTTACGGCGTGCTGTGACCGCTCTCAGATGTTAGATGATTTCTTTGATTTTTAGATCCAGCATCCAGAAAGCCAGCTCGATCCTGTTTAATATTTCAGAGTTCTTTTTTTGTGGAATAATTTGATCTTTTTGCCTGTCCCAACTCCAGACCAGTGGCTCATATATCGTCCACTCTACATCTACTCCGCCTGAATCCCGGTGTTCTTCGATCTCGAAAAGGATGTTTTTCCCTTCTTCCGAATACATCAGCGAGTCGCTGGATAGAATCTCGACCCTCCAGCCTGAATCACTTTCGACGGTTTGATCATCAATAATTTTCGGAGAGTCTTTCATAAAGGTTTATATTGAATCCATCTTATAATAAACAGTTCAGCCAATTTATTTCTTTTCATCCAAATCCCCATAAAGTTTTTTGACGCAATCCGGACAAATGCTGTGGCTGAATTTGGCTTCGGAATGATCATGAATATAAGCTTCTATTTGCGTCCAATATCCTTTATCGTCACGTATTTTTTTACACGAGGCGCAAATAGGCAACAGGCCGCTCAATTGGTTGACACTGGCCAAGGCATCTTCCAGTTCGGTGACAGTTTTATTCAAATTATCGATCAGTGGATTCGTCAGTTTAATAAAAATGATCGTGCCTACAATGATGGCGAAGATTCCCAGAATTCCGGAAATGGCTGCTGCTTTAATGAAAGGGGCGCGGACTTCGGACATGTCCACCTTCGCGACAATCCCCCAGCCTAATCCCTGCACCGGTTCAAATGCGGCAAGTACAGGCACTCCCCGATAATCGAGACCTACAATGGTTCCGGATTGACCGGACAGGGCCAGGCGTGCCGGCTCTGCCAACTTTGAGATGAAAGGGATCGGCTTGAGTTGATAAATCTCATCATGACGGTGGCTGATAATGAAAACAATATTATCTCCCTGTCTTTCCGACAGAGTAAATTCACCGGTGTCGCCAAATCCTTTAAAATGGAAATGCGCATCAATGATTTTGCTTAAAGTCGCCTCAGTTGGCCCCCCGGAAAAATTCGGGCTGTGAACACGATCAAACCGGTAGGTGGCTTCAATCAACCGTGCCTGGCTGGTTACGATGTTGCGAAGAAAATCTTTTTCCTCGTTAAATGCCGTTTGATAAAGAATAGCAATGGAGATGGATTCAATAATCACACCAATAACAGCCATGATCGTTATGAGTAAAACCACTCTCTTACGCGGACTCATGGTATCCTCCGAAAACACGGGGCGGATGTTTTGTTCTTATTTCATGGCCAGAAGAATCTGTCGCACGCGATTCAGCTCCTGCTCGTTATCCACTTCAACCGAATCATGGGGTGTGATGACACATTTAATTTTATATCCGTATTCCAGCGCGCGTAATTGTTCCAGGGCTTCCAGTTTTTCGAGTTTCCCTTCCGGCAGTTTTGTGAATGTGTCGAGAAAATCCCGGCGGTAAGCGTAAATCCCGTGGTGCTTGTAATAATCAGCTTTCAGATTTTTGTCGCGCACATACGGAATGGTTGCTCTCGAAAAATAAAGGGCAAAATTCTGATGATCAAGAACCACCTTGACTGCATGAGGATGAGTAACCTCGGCGTCGAGAATGATTTTATAAATCAGGGTGGACATCTGAATGGCCTGATCTTTCAGGAGAGGTTCGATCACCTCATCGACCTGCACCGGTTCAAAAATCGGCTGATCCCCTTGGATGTTGACGACGATGTCGTCTGCGGAGAGATTAAGGGTTTTCACAGCTTCGGATATTCTATCCGTGCCGGAGCGGTGCTTTTTTGAGGTCATGACTGCGTTGCCGCCGAATTTTTTAACCGCGTCATAGATGCGCTGATCGTCGGTGGCCACCGCCACATAGGGCACGGCCCGGGCTCTGGCGACGCGTTCATAAACATGCTGAATCATCGGTTTGCCGCAAAGATCGGCCAGGGGCTTGCCCGGAAAACGGCTGGATTCATAGCGCGAGGGTATGATGCAGACAATCTCTCTTTTCATCATTACCTTCCTAAATGCGGATCGTCCTGCTGCAGATAGTTGACGACGTAATCCCGCACGGAATCTTCCAGCGGGGAAAAATTTACCGGGCAGCCTGCTGCTTTGAGTTTGCCCATTTCCGCCTGCGTAAAGTACTGGTATTGTTTGCGCAGTCCTTCCGGCATCTCGATGTATTCGATATTCGGCCCGACAGCCATGGCGGCAAAAACGGCGTGGATCAGATCATTCCAGGTGCGGGCTTTGCCCGTGCCAAGATTGAAAATGCCGTTGACGGATGGATTCTGAAAAAGCCACCACATTGCATCGACACAATCCTTCACATAGACAAAATCGCGCATCTGTCCTCCGTCTCCATATTGGGGAAGGTACGATTTGAACAGCCTGACTTTGCCGGTTTGCCGGATCTGATGAAATGCCTTGAAAATGACACTGGTCATGTCGTCTTTGTGGTATTCATTCGGGCCGAAAACATTAAAAAACTTGATGCCTGCCATCTTGTTTTCCAGATTTTGCTTCAGGGCCCATACATCAAACACCTGCTTGGAGTAACCATACATGTTGATGGGCTTGAGATTCGGTATTTTAGCGTGATCGTCGGAAAAACCCTGCGATCCGTCGCCGTATGTTGCGGCGGAGCTTGCATAGATAAATCGGATCGAGTGTTTCAATGCCCATTCGGACATTGTTCGTGTATAGGAGAAATTATTGGTCCAGAGAAAATCCGCATCGCGTTCTGTGGTGGAAGAACATGCGCCCATGTGAACCAGGGCGTTTACCTCGAAAGGCACGGCGTCTGCCTCCACCATTTTTAAAAAGGTGTCCCTATGCAGATAATCCGCGTAACGCAGGTTGACCAGGTTTTTCCATTTATCAGTGCTGCCCAGCCGATCCACGATGATAATATCATCAATTCCTTCCCGGTTTAGCTTCCAGACAAA
>JAGFXG010000300.1 GCA_017860985.1 Deltaproteobacteria bacterium | reverse complement strand
TATCATGATTCGCAGGACGAAAGAGATGCATATGAAAAAAATCAGATCCGCTATTATTTTAGCTTTTGTGGTTTTTTTGCTGCTAGCTTTCATACAAAAAGTGTTTGTATGAGATAGACTGCAGCAGACTGAAAATCAGCACATTATCCATAAAGCACTACGACACGGATGATAAGGAGTTATATTCCGGGGGGACGGATCAGAGAACCTGGTACGATATACAGTCTGATTCAAGCGGCGACCACCTGCGGCGGGAAGTCTGTAAATAGCAATACCCGCCCTTATTGCCCGGCCGGATTCATAAGACTGCACGATATAAGAAAAGACTCAACTTCTTTGAAAACATAAGCGGTAATGTCCCCTCGTACAATTCCATGCTGATGATAATCAATCCAGGAAAAGCGTTTTTTTGCCGAACCGATGTGCCTGAAAATTTCGGGACCGCTTCCGGGATCGACTTTGGGGTCACGAGTGGCCTGGATGACCAGGGACGGAATTTTAATGTCAGGTAGCGATTTGCCAACGTTTCTCATGAGCTTTTTGACCTGAACAAAAGCGCTGACCGGGCACAGCAGATAATTGATATGGGGATTGTCCGCGTCGTTTTCCATAAACTCTTTTGTAATTTTACGAAAACCTGCCAATTTGCAAAATTGATTGAACCCATGCAGAAGTTCGGCGAACCTCGATGAAAATCGTTTGAACCTCAGCGGCGCACTGACGCTGATGCAAGCCTCAAAATCGCTTGGTTTCAGGATAACCGATTGAAGAGCGAGGCCAGCTCCGGTGGAGAAACCGGCCACAAGGATTTTTTTGCAGCAGGTTTTCAGAATGGCATGACCGCGGTCAACCGAGTCAAGCCAGTCTTGATAATTGCGGGTCGAGAGATCTTTTGACGATGTCCCGTGTCCTGAAAGCCTGGGTGCGTAAACGGTCAAACCTTTGGCGTGGAGAAAATCCGCCCACTCCCTGACCTCTTCCGGGGCGGCCATCAATCCGTGAATCAGAAGCACACCAATGTCCGTATGGGTTGAACGCAGAAAAAATGGTTTCCCGATGCCGGGGGGTTTCGTTTCCCCCGCGACAAAATGCTTTTTATATTCTCTGAAAAATAACGCAGCCTCGGCTTCCAGTAGCCTCTCTGTCTCCAGTCCGCTGTCTTTGGGGAAGAAGGGGCTCTTCATCAATCAGGCGCCAAGCTGTGAAAAGACCCCGTAGATCATCGCATAATGCAGACTTCCGCCAATCAGAACCAGGATATGAAAGAGCTCGTGAAAACTGAAAACACCCGGAACCATTCTTGGTTTTTTTATGGCATAGACAATTGCCCCCAGTGTAAAGGCAATGCCCCCCGAAACCAGAAGGACTGCCTGGGATGAAGACATGTTGGCAAGCAACTGCTTAACCGTGAAAAGGGCTGACCAGCCCATGGATAAATAGATAAGTGCATACAGCTTTCTTGGTGCTCTCGGGAAAAAAATCTGTGAAATGACACCAATGCCCACAAGGCTCCACTGGAAGGCAATCATGTACCATTTGTAAGGATCGTCCAAACAGAAATAACATACAGGTGTAAAGGTTCCGGCGATCATGAAAAAAATGGCCAGCCGATCCATTTTCCTCCAGAAGGACAGCTCGTTCTCTTCCTTTTTGAACGCATGGTATAAAGTACTTGCCGAAAACAGGAAGACAACAGAAATCCCATATATAAGAGCGGTGACAAGAGCGGACGCTGATGAACTGGCAACCATTGCCAAATATACTGTGCCGATTACAGCGGCGACCATTCCGGCGAAGTGTGAGTAAAAATTAAAAAGCTCCTGTGTTTTGACTTTCATGACCAATTCCCTCGTAAGTGTAAAAATATTCTATGCATATTCTAATATGCAAATCATAAATTCATTTTAAAAGCGAGAAATTATTGCAAGATTTTTGTATTGTGTAAGTCTATGATATTAATGTGTATATTATGAAATCGTTCCCGACTCATCGTTTTTATAGGCCATCATCTTCATTTAAAAAGGGGTGTTTTGATAAAATACTCTTGCGTGACATTTTTGGCTGATCCGAGTAAAGTAAATTTAAGGATGCGAATATGGGAAGAAATTCAGGGATGATTTTTGTGGTATGGTTAGTTTTTTCTTTGACTATTATGTTAAATGCCTGCAGTGATGGTGATAATACGACATGGTGGGGGACTGTGGTTGTCGGGCATCAGGTGGAAAATTTACCAGACAGCGTGGACCATGTGCATTATACAATTATCGATAATAACGGCAACCAGACACCTTTGACTTCTGAATTCTCCGTATCGTCTCAGCATATTCTTCAAGGCATTCCAATAAGCACGACAGCAATCGTTGCAGAATTTCGCGCGGAAAATGAAGAAGTGCTGGATGAAGATGTTCAGCAGATTTCCTTTACGACTGGCGTTGCTTATTTCTCACCTCAATACAATCCGGAGTTTGTGAACGGACGTGTTGCCGTTGTCGATGTGGACGAGACGACCGGCAATGTTCTTGCCAGGGGCAGCATCCCTCTGACAGGAGATACAAGAGAAGCTAAAAGCTATCAATATGAAGCAATCAAAGCGATCGTAAAAGAAAAAATGAAAACCTTAAATCCGGATTTTAACTTCGAGATTTCTGATTATGATGTCATCGAATTTGTTCTTCACGACAACGCCACCAACAAAATCGAACTCAACCTTGAAATGAATGCCCTTGGCCGCAGCCTTGATGATATAGCTAACGGCTGGGGCTATAAATGGCTTCCGTATGATAACGACAGCGATTGGGAGCCGGAAACCATTTATACCTCAACATTGGCTGAAAAAAAACTTGGGGGGCTGGTGTGGTGGCCGGTATTTGCCTGTCCGAGTAAGCCCTGTGATAATACCAATACGAATTATTCTAACGGTTTCACGGAAACTGAAGTTGCTCTGAACAAAATGCATTTCATTGACGCTTCCGCCTATCTCAGGACATTGCTGACAAACCCCGACAGTTCAGGTAAAAAGAGGCTGATTTATTTTCACTGTGTGACCGGGACAGACAGAACAGGCGCC
>JAGFXG010000299.1 GCA_017860985.1 Deltaproteobacteria bacterium | reverse complement strand
ATTCCATTACCTTTCTCCATGGAGATCTGTTTGCACCGGTACGTGGCACCTTTGACCTGATTGTTTCCAATCCCCCCTATATCGGCGCCGACGAATATGAAATCCTTCCCGCGGGCGTTAAGGATTTTGAACCGCGCCAGGCTTTGTTTGCAGGAAAAACAGGATTGGAATTTTACGAAAATCTGATATATCAGGCAAAAAAACATTTAAAGGAAAAGGGCTGGCTTTTGCTCGAAATCGGATATAAGCAGACTCAGGAAGTGCGAACAATCATGGAAATAAGCGAATTTTATGACTCAATCGACGTACGCGCCGACTATGCCGGGCTATCACGGGTTATCAAAGGAAGGAGAATATAATTGGATAAAATAGTTGTTCGCGGCGGCAAACCGCTGCAGGGAGATGTGACAATCAGCGGTGCGAAAAATGCAGCCCTGCCGGTTCTGACAGCGGCGCTTTTGACCGAAGAAACCTGCACATTTTCCAACATTCCCGATCTGGTTGATATCAAAACCACCTACAAGCTTTTGAGAAACATGGGTGTGGAAATAGAAGGCGACAGCACTGTACAGATCAGCGCCGAAAAAATCACCAACAGTGTCGCACCCTACGAACTGGTCAAAACGATGCGCGCCTCGATTCTGGTTCTGGGGCCGCTGGTTGCCCGCATGGGCAAAGCCCGCGTGTCTCTTCCGGGTGGCTGCGCCATCGGCGCCCGACCGGTCAATCTGCACATCAAAGCCCTTCAGGATATGGGTGCTTCCGTAGAATTGCACGGCGGCTATATTGAAGCAACGGCTGACAGGCTCAAAGGCGCGGATATTTATTTTGATTTGCCGACGGTCACCGGAACGGAAAATATCATGATGGCGGCGGTGCTCGCCGATGGCACCACTGTTCTCAACAATGCCGCACGCGAGCCGGAAATTGTCAACCTTGCAGAGGTTCTCAAGGGCATGGGGGCCAAAATCAGCGGTGCGGGCACGGATGTCATCACGATCACCGGCGTTACATCGTTGAAAGCTGTGGAAGCAGCGATTATCCCCGACCGTATCGAGGCCGGCACATTCATGATCGCAGCGGGACTCACCAATGGTGAAATCAACATCCTGGGATGTAATCCCCACCACCTGGAAGCCCTAATTAACAAGCTGCGGGATACCGGAATGACCATCACTCCCATTGATGGAGGCCTGAAAGTCTCTGCCGGCTCCAAAATCCACAGTGTGGATGTGAAAACCATTCCCTACCCTGGTTTTCCCACAGACTTACAGGCACAGATGATGGCCTATATGGCTATCGGCAGTGGTCTTTCCGTCATTACGGAAACCGTCTTTGAAAACCGTTTCATGCATGTGAGCGAACTGATCCGCATGGGCGCGGACATCCTGATCCAGGGCGGCAGTGCCATTGTGCGCGGTGTCCCGACCTTGTACGGCGCACAGATCATGGCTACGGATTTGCGCGCTTCAGCCTCATTGATCCTGGCGGCCCTGGTCGCTGAAGGCACAACGGAAATATCCAGAATTTATCATATCGACCGCGGCTACGAGGGCATTGAAAAGAAATTTTCCGCACTGGGTGCGGACATTAAAAGGGTGAAACAATAATATGAAAATCATCCGCGCAGACGCACCTGAATTTCGTGAGTTTTTTCAAGGGATACGCCAGCGGGGCGGTTCTTTTTCCCCGGAAATCATCGCCTCGGTCGCCCGGATCGTCAACGATGTTTCCGTGCAGGGCGATGAAGCTCTTTTTCGCTACACCAAGCAGTTTGACGGACACGAACTTACCGCGGAAACGGTCGAAGTCACCGACGAGGAAAAACAGGAGGCTCTAAAAAAGGTCAAGTCCGAAGACCGCGAAGTCATCGGGCTTGCCGCACGCCGGATTGAAGAATATCACCGCCACCAGCTTGCCCAGGGATGGTCGATGGTTGATAAAGAAGGCGCGGAAATGGGCCAGCTTTTATTGCCCCTGCGGCGGGCAGGCATCTATGCGCCCGGAGGCAAGGCATTTTATCCTTCAACCCTGCTCATGGCAGCAATCCCGGCGCGTCTTGCAGGCGTCAGGGAGATCATCCTGGTCAGTCCGGTAAAGGGCGGTCAATTAAATCCTCTTATTGCCGAATCAGCGGAAGTTGCGGGTGTTGACCGCATTTTCAAGATCGGCGGCGCGCAGGCAATCGCCGCACTGGCTTACGGCACACAAACCGTTCCGCGTGTGGATAAAATTGTGGGCCCCGGAAATGCCTATGTTGCCTCAGCGAAAAAACTGGTTTTCGGGCAGGTCGCCATTGACATGATCGCCGGTCCGAGCGAAGTGGTCATTATTGCCGATGAGACCGCCAATCCCGCTTTCGTGGCGGCGGACATGCTGGCGCAGGCCGAACATGATGAAATGGCGGCAGCCATTCTGATGACACCTTACCCGGATCTGGCGGATGCTGTGGCCTTGGAAATTCAGAAGCAGCTGCAGAAACTGCCCAAGAAAGAAATTATTCAAAAATCTCTTCTACAATGCGGAGGCATTATCATTACATCCGATGTCTTCCAGGCCGTAGAGCTGGCTAATCTATTTGCGCCGGAACATCTTGAACTGATGGTGGAAAATCCCAAGGGAAGTTTAGGACAGGTGCGCAACGCGGGTTCCGTCTTTTTGGGATCCTATACGCCGGAAGCCCTCGGCGACTATATTGCCGGCACAAACCACATCCTGCCGACCGAAGGAACAGCAAGGTTTTCCTCACCCCTTGGTGTGTATGATTTTTACAAGCGTATGAGTGTGCTTTCTTTCCCAAGGGAGGCGTTTGAAAAGCTGTCCGGCCCGACAAGCCATTTTGCCCGGATGGAAGGTCTCGACGCGCACGCCAGTTCCGTCGATGTCCGCATGAAACACAGAAAAGAGCGGTAGCCGGTTAGAATACTCCCCCAACCCAGCCGGACGCATCAAGCAAAAGGGCCCCGGAGGGGCCCTTGAAATATTTTCTGCTGCAAAGATTCCG
>JAGFXG010000298.1 GCA_017860985.1 Deltaproteobacteria bacterium | reverse complement strand
AAAAGTTCCAGGTCGTCACCGCAGGCCAGCACTCTAAAGTCTATCAAAGCGCCGGACTTCTTTGCTTCTCCGAGTTTCGACTCTGCAGTCTCAATCAACATTGGATGGACCGAGGAGTGACCAGGGTAGCCGCCCACGTCGGCCTTTATAAGGCTGATAGTTATCTTTGTCATTTCCATCCCATCGGATGCTCTTTGGCAAATATAGCTGATTTGTCTTTGTTATCTCAACCGATGTGATATATTCGTGATTTCCTCCAATACAGCCACTATCATAATGTCGCCACTGGTTATTGCTTCAGCCTTTCAGCGCCGTGGTCATCTTCAGCGGCACATCAACCGGCTTGATGAATTGATCCAGGAAAGGCCGGGTGCCGTTGACTTTGAGCTTATCAAATAGAAAGGCGAATTGCCTCTCCAGCTCGGCGCAGATTTTATTGCGGACATCAGCCGGCAGGTACCACAGTTCCCGCTTGAACGGCCCGAGGCCCTTCTTGCGGGTTTTGTAGATGAACTGCTCTTCCGTGTCCTTTTCTTTCCATTCGCCTTTCATTTCGGCTTTCAGATGATCATAAATTTTTGCCCGCAGCTCAGCCGGGAAACTTTTGCTGTCATAGATCATGTTCTGGAAACCGGTAGCCAGATGAATCTCGGCCGTTCCGGTGGCGGGAAAGCGGTCAAACGCTTCATCGGGAAGCGTTGAAGCGCCGTGCTGAACTGCGCCGGACAGACCGTATTGCGAGCGGGATGTTTCCGACAGTTTCTGTAGCACGTCAAAATCAATTTTGACTTTCGCCACCGTACCGTCGGCCAAGGGCACACCGCCATGCGTCGTCCCGGTCTGCACGCTGATCTTGCTGATTCCCTTAAAAACCTCGCCCCGCTTTTTAAGTTCTTCCTGATAACCGTCCATGAAAATCTGCAATTCATCGACTGTACTATTCTTACCGCCAACCTCGCCGATTTCGCCGCCCACGGAAACAGTGATGCCTTCTGGCTCTAGATCACGAATCAGGGTGGTTAACTCCGCCGCAAGCGTAAAGTTTGTTCTTTGCTGATCTTTGATGGTGGGCTGTGAGAGATCAACCAGTGTAGAAGTATCGATGTCGATATTATAAAAACCGACTTTGATAGCTTCCCGGATTAAATCCTTAACCTTCTGCGTTTCCTCTTCAGCGTTCGCTGCGAACTTCTTGGCGTTTATCTGAAAATGGTCGCCCTGCAAAAATATCGGTCCGCGCCAGCCGGATTTAATAGCGGCCGCCATCACGGAACAGGCGTATTCCAGCGGCCTTTGCTTTGTGTAGCCTATTTCCGAACGGGCGATCTCAAAAATAACAGGACCTACTTTCCCTTTTATCGCGGCACGGAATACAGCCTGTGCCACATGGTAGGTAATGCCACGGATATTGATCGCCGGAACGGTGAATCCGCTGATCTCTTTGCGGCCCATGGCTTCGTAAAGGGATTGGATCGACGCAGACATGATTCCCAGCGTAGCAGCTCCCCGGCGAATAAGAAACCCCGCAGCTTCCTGAATGGCAGGGTCGGAACTGAAAACGACCGTATAGATCAAATCATCGATCAACTCTTCTTGAAACCTGGCTTCATCCAAGACACGAACATTACCGCCGTCATAGGCCAGTATGGATTCGCATCCCTTTTTTAGCTGATCCTTATTCTCGTAAATCATTGCTGCCCCTCTGAATGTATTTATTGCGACAGGAATTGCCCTGCCATTGTCACTTCCGCAGCCGAACCGATGTAGATGGGCGACCGTTGATTAACGGACGTCACTTTGAGGGATAGAATGTCATCTTTCCCGTCCGTAGCTCTGCCGCCGGCCTGCTCCACAATGAAGGCCATAGGCTGAAGTTCAAACAGCAACCGCAGCTTCCCGTGGGGAGACTTTTTCAGTGCAGGATACGTGAATACGCCACCCCGCTTGATGATCACCTGGTTGATGTCGGGAACAAAACCACCGCTGTAGCGCAGCTTGTAGCCTTCTGCCTCCAGCCTATCGATGTAATTCCGATGTTTGTCCGTCCAGTCCTTGCGCAGACCGCCAGGTGAAAAGATCGACCCCTTCTCATTGAGCCGGATATTTTCCTCGGACAGAACATACTCTCCTTCGGGATCCAATACAAACTCATGCACGCCATTTCCGGCCGAATAAATCATAGTGATGAGCGGGCCATAGGTAATATAAAGAGCGGCGACCATTGAATTCCGGCCGCAGTCAAATATTGAACTTTTGTGGATGCCGATGATCGTTCCTATGGCCAGATTAGTATCTACCAGGGAAGAACCATCCACTGGATCGGCGGTAACAATATATTTTTCCCCCCCCTGACCGATGGTGACGATATCTTTGAGCTCCTCGGAGGCATACTCGCGAACAAATCCGGAGTTCCGCAGCATATTTTTCAATATGTCGTCCGAAATGCGGTCCAGCGCCAACTGATCCTCGCCATAGACATTCTTGAAGCCGGCCAGCTTGCGGTTGGATTCGTGGATTTTTGCAGAAATGTATTTTCCGACCACGGCAATCTGCCAGATGAGCCGTCGCAATTCCACCTCGATGCCATCCATCCACATGTGGCGCCTCAAGTCAACGATGTATCGAGTGTAGTCATTTATGCCTTCAACCATAGATTCTCCTGACATTTTTAGCTAGGGTTATGTTTTTTCTTCGATAATAAATGTGTTGCCCCGCGCTGAAAAATGTGTTTTCAATCATCTAATTGCTGTTTGCCAGAATTTTCCCCTGATTTTCATGGAAAATGAAGGATATTGAGCATATTATTATATTACAGCCGTTAGAATTGAATCATCCTTGGTAGCAGATCGGCCTGCTCAATCCATGAAGTGACCTCATGGAGGGTAGGCTTCCTTTTTGCGAGCTTCTTAGACTCGTTGACTTCTGCGGTCTTTGCATAAAGGTTCTCAGGTACCCGCTTAGAAAGCTCCACTATGGTGTCAACTCCAGCCACCACTAGAGATCTGAAT
>JAGFXG010000297.1 GCA_017860985.1 Deltaproteobacteria bacterium | reverse complement strand
TTGCGATATCACTGGATATACATTCGATGAGATCATGAAATGGCAGCCTAATGAGTACATAAAAACAGTACATCCTGATGACCGTATTTTTGTGGTGGATCAACTCGAGAAAAAACAGTCCGGTAGTAATACGGAGGTTGTTACTCACTATCAATTTAGAGGTCTTACCAAAAAACAGGAAACGAGATGGCTGGATTTGTATTCAAAGACTGTAAGTTACAAGGGTAAGTATGCTGACCTTGTTTCTTTTATTGACATAACCGAACGCAAGAGGGCGGAGGAAGCGCTTAAGAATAGCGAAGCAAAATATCGCAACATCTTTGAAAACGCCGCTGAAGGCATTTACCAGTCGACAGCAGAGGGCAGATTTATCACAGCCAATTCTGCTTTGGCCCGGATGGCCGGATATGAATCACCTGAGAACTTAATTGAGTCTATCGAAAATATAAAAACTCAGTTTTATGTTAATCCCGAAGACCGGGAAAAATTCATGGAAATCATGGAAGCAGACAGCTTTGTCAATAGTTTTGAAGTTGAATTTTACAAAAAGGATGGAAGCAAGTTCTGGGTCGCTGTCAATGCCCGGGCAGTCAAGGATGAACAGGGGGAAATCCTCTACGTTGAAGGATTCATAGAAGATATCACTATTCGTAAGCATGCCCAGGAACAGTTTCACCAGACACTTGACAGTCTCAGAAAGGCGGTTACAACAACCATTCACGTCCTGGTTGCGGCTGTTGAGGCGCGAGATCCCTACACGGCGGGCCACCAGACGCGGGCCGCGGATCTTGCCCGTGCCATTGCCGCGGAAATGGGATTGCCCCAGGAGAAAATAGATGGAATTCTGATGGCCGGTTCGATTCATGACATCGGGAAACTGTCCGTCCCCGCCGAGATATTGACCAGACCCGCGAAGCTGACAAACCTTGAATTTTGCATGATTAAGGAACACTCTCAAAGTGGATATGAAATGCTGAAAGATGTGGAATCTCCCTGGCCGCTGGCACAGATAGTTTATCAGCATCACGAGCGGATGAATGGCACTGGCTATCCAAGAAATCTGAAAGGGAATGAAATTCTCATGGAAGCACGCATTATGGCTGTGGCTGATGTGGTGGAGGCTATGGCTTCCCACCGTCCCTATCGTGCGGCCCTGGGCATTGAGGCAGCCCTTGAAGAGATCGAGAAAAATAAGGGAATTATTTATGACGCTGGTGTTGCCGATGCCTGCCTGAAATTATTTCGGGAGAAAGGTTATCAGCTTAAATAAGATGGAAAATCCAATCCCCTAGAATAAACATGATTTCGAATGGTAATCTTTAATTCTGACAACTTCCCACTCCTTGCACTTTATAGGTGATGCCAATCACCGAGGCAGAACATAATTTTACACTTTATGTCTTGTCAAGGATAGGTCAGGTCAATTTCTCCTTCACTTGTATCCTCCGCCCAGGGCTTTATACAGTGTGACAGCGTTGTTGAAACGGGCGAAGTGCAGGGCAATCAATCCTTTCTGCGCGCCATAGAACGAGCGCTGCGCGACGAGCACAGAGAGGTAGCCGTCAATCCCCTTATCATAACGGGCCAGAGAGAGACGGTAAGCGACGGATAAAGCGTTCACTAGAGAAAGCTGTGCTTCGATCTGCCGGTCGATCGTGCCCTTCACGGCAAGGGCATCGGCCACTTCCCGAAAGGCGGTTTGAATGGACTTCTCGTACTGGGCTACAGCGATGTCCCTGTCTATTTTAGTTACTCTGTATGCAAACCATGTGCGGGCGTCAAAAATCGGCATAATGATCTGCGGCGCAAAGCTCCATGCGAATGAACCGGGATTGAAAAGCCCCGACAGTTCAACACTCGCGCTCCCGGCGGCACCGGTCAGAATGACGCGGGGGAAGAAAGCCGCACGGGCGGCGCCGATATTGGCGTTGGCCGCCTTGAGCTGATATTCCGTGGCCAGGATATCCGGCCGGTTTAAAAGCAGTTCCGAAGACAGGCCGGCAGATATTTCGCGCGGGGGTCTGACGCTGGATAAATCCGCAGGCAGAAGATCCTGCGGGACGGGAGATGCAACCAGGAGATTCAGGGCGTTTTCAGATTGCGCCGTAAGTTGTGTGTAGTTGGCGACATCTCCCCGGGCTATATCCACCTGGCTTTGTGCCTGGCGGAGATCCAACTCTGAAATCATACCGACATCATATCGTTTTTGGATCAGTTTGTAGCCGGTTTCCTGAGACTCCAGTGTCTTGGATACCAGTTGCAGAGCTTCCCGGTTGGCTGCCACGGCAAGATACGCCTGCGTTACGGAGGATATCAGCATTATTTTTGTGCTCAGGCGGGCCTGATCCGTGGCCATGAATTCTTCCAGGGCTTTGTCCTTGAGGCTGCGGATGCGTCCGAAGAAATCCACTTCCCAGGAGGTGATGCCGATACTGGCATCATACCGTTCGGTGGTAGAGGCGCTGCCGCTTTGTGAAAGATCAGCCGGGACACCTGCCTTAGAAAGGCTTCCGAGCGCATTGACCGTAGGTAAAAGGGATGCTACCCCTATTCCGTACATCGCCTTCATTTTTTCCACATTCAAAGCAGCAACCCGCAGATCACGATTGTTGTTCAGTGCAGTCTCAATAATCTTATGCAGCCGTTCGTCAGTGATGAATTCCGTCCATGGCAGCTCCGATGCCGCCTGTTCGGATGCTCCGATTTTTATTTCAGCGTAGGCTGCGCCTTTGGGCCATTCAGAAGGCACCGGGGCATCCGGTCGTGTATATTGTGGCGCCATCGTGCAGCCGCACAAAAAGAGGACCGCAATGACCGGCAAAAGGTATGGTTTTCTTTTCATATCAATTGACCTCTGATGGATTCGCATCGTCTATAGGGGCTGACTTTTGTCCTATCCGCCTGCCGAATATTTTTTCAATCAACCGGTTGAAAAACGAGGGAGTGCCCGTGCCGTCGTGTTTTCCCCGATGTTGTTTGCCGAAGATCGTTTCAATCAAAACATAGAA
>JAGFXG010000296.1 GCA_017860985.1 Deltaproteobacteria bacterium | reverse complement strand
ATCCTCCTTATATTTTCCGCGATGCGAAGGGTCATCTTCAGGGTATTCTGGTTGATGAATGGCGTCTCTGGGAAGAAAAAACAGGAATCAAAGTAGAGCTGCAGGGGATGGACTGGGATAAAGCGCTCAAGACAATTGCCGAAGGCAACGCCCATGTCATCGACACGATCTTTTTTACTGAGGAAAGGGCTAAAACACTCGTTTTCTCTGCCCCCTATGCATCAATCGATGTTCCCATCTTTTTTCACAGCAGCATCAGCGGAATCAAGGGTGTCGAATCTCTGCAAGGTTTCACGATCGGTGTTAAGGCCGGTGATGCTTGTATCGATTTTTTTAAGAAGCACGGCATTAAAACTTTGCGGGAATACCCCAGTTATGAAAGCATTGTCAGGGACGCTGTTAAGCAAAAGATAAAGGTCTTCTGCATCGATGCCCCGCCCGGCTATTATTACCTATACAAGATGAACGTTCAAGAGCAGTATCAGCAGACGGCTCCCTTATACACCGGTCAGTTCCACCGTGCGGTTCGAAAGGAGAGGATGGATCTTCTTAAGATCGTAGAGGATGGATTCGCAAAGATTTCAAGTAAGGAACATGATGAGATCGAAAAAGGGTGGCGCGGGTCCAAAATCATCGTACTTCCGTATCTGACACATATCCTATATTTGGTAGTAGGGCTGCTGATTCTGGGCGCTATGCTGCTGCTCTGGAATTATATCCTGCGTCGAAAAGTGGCTCAGAAAACGGTTCAATTGCAGGAGGCCATAGATAGTCTGGAAAAGAGCGAGGATAAGTATCGCAATCTGTTCGAGAATGCCAATGAGGCCATTTTTGTTATTCAGGATGGTAAACTGGTGTTTTTAAATCCAATGACTAGAACGATAGCCGGCTATTCCACCGAGGAACTCAAGGCAAAGCCATTTGTTGAATTTATTCATCCGGATGACAGGGATATGGTTTTCGGGAATTATATAGGGAGAATAAAGGGCGAGAACATTCCTGATCGCTATTCTTTCCGGATTATCACTAAAGACAGCAACATCAGATGGGTGGAAGCAAATATTGTTATTATAAATTGGGCCGGCAACACAGCCAGCCTGATTTTCATGGTGGACATCTCCGAGCGTAAGCGGGCGGAGGAAAACCTATCCAAATCCGAGAGAAAATTTTCATCAACTTTTCATTTCAATCCCAGTCCCATGGCCGTCAGCGAGATAACGACGGGGAAATTTATCAATGTGAACGAAGCCTTTGCAAACTGGACAGGTTTTTCTCGTGAAGAAGCCATCGGCACCTCGGTGCAAGATCTACGTTTATGGGTCAATTTAGAGGATCGTGAAAAAATAATCAGCGAATTGACGGTGACGGGAGAAGTAAACAGCGCAGAGATTCTGATGAGGCAGAAGAACGGCAATATACGCGATGTGCTTTTTTCTGCAAGGTTTATTGAAATCGAACAGGAGCGTTACCTTTTAACGCTTGCATATGACATCACCGAGCGCAAGCAGACGGAGGAAGAGAAGAGAAAGCTGGAAGATCGCTTGCGTCGTGCGGAGAAGATGGAGGCGCTCGGGCAGTTAGCCGGCGGAGTGGCTCATGACCTGAATAATGTGTTAGGCGTTCTTACCGGTTATTCGGAACTGCTTCTGGCTGAAATTCCCGAGGGGCAGCGGTCAAGAGGTTATGTTGAAAAGATTTTGAAATCCACGGAGAAAGGCGCCGCGATCGTTCAGGACCTTCTCACGCTGGCCAGACGGGGAGTGACGGCGTCCGAGGTGATCAATCTCAACGATGTTGTTGCTGTGTTTATCAAAACCCCGGTGTTTGAGAACATGAAGGACTATCATCCGCAGGTGACATTCAGGACAGAGTGCCAGGCAGCGCTGTTGAATATTAAAGGTTCTCCCGTCCACCTGGAAAAGGCGTTGATGAACCTAGTGGCCAATGCTGCGGAATCGATCGACGGGCCAGGAGAGGTGACCATACGGACGGAGAACCGGTATTTGGATAAACCCATCAGGGGTTATGATGAGATCAAGGAAGGCGATTATGTCATCCTGACGGTATCGGATACAGGGATGGGCATTCCTGCCGAGAGCCGGGAGAAGATATTTGAGCCGTTTTATACGAAAAAGACCATGGGCAGAAGCGGGACCGGTCTGGGATTGTCCATTGTCTGGGGAACGGTAAAGGATCACCATGGGCATATTGATGTGCATACTGAAGTGGGAAAAGGAACCGCTTTTACGCTTTACTTTCCTGTGACACATGAGGAACTGACCGCCACGCAGCAGAAGGTGCCGATTGACCGATACATGGGTAACGGGGAATCGGTATTGGTGGTGGATGACATTGTCGAACAAAGGGATGTTGCTTCCTCATTGCTTAAAAAGCTGGGGTATGAGGTTCATGCTGTTTCCAGCGGGGAAGAAGCTGTGGAATACCTCCGGCAGAATAAGGCAGACCTTCTTATACTGGATATGATTATGGTCCCGGGAATCGATGGTTTGGAGACTTATCAAAGAATTCTGGAAATCAACCCGAAACAGAAGGCTGTCATTGTAAGCGGGTTTTCCGAGACTGACCGTATCAAGGAGGCGCAAAATCTGGGAGCAGGCGCTTATGTCAAGAAACCCTATGTAATGGAAACGCTGGGCATGGCCATTCGGGATGCACTCCAACGGGAACATTGCTGAGGAGTTTATCGTTTATTTGTCTCTCAAAAGCTGCTTTGCCTGATGCAACATCGCCTGGCAAAAATCTGCAGAAAACGGCAAGCGTAATGGGGAGTATCCTATATTGCCTCCGCGCCTCCGGTGAACTAATGCAGAAACACCCGATTCCGACCCGAGGTTTTCGTTTCGTAGAGTGCGGTTTCCGTCCGTTTGATGAAACTGTCTTCCGTATCGGTTGCCGGAAAGAGGGTCGCGCCAAGACTGATCGTGCCCAAATGATCGGTTAAAAAAAAGAAAAGTAATATTTGAGGACTTTTATGATGAAAATCAAAAAAGA
>JAGFXG010000040.1 GCA_017860985.1 Deltaproteobacteria bacterium | reverse complement strand
CGGTTTCAATAACACTTTACCTGCGCCGAACTTTCCTAAGACCTCATAAGGGATCGTTTTATTGGCCACCGCAACTTTAACCATATTCTTCTTGGCCATTTCCATCCCCTTGCGTATCGCTTCGGGAACTTCATGCGCTTTGCCCAAACCCGCGCCGACCATACCCTGGCCGTCACCGACCACCACGATGGCGCTGAAACGAAATCGCCTTCCTCCCTTGACGACTTTCGCCGTACGATTGATGGCAATTACCCTGTCGAGGAGCTCCACTTCTTTCATTTCTTTTTTTTCCAACGATTCTTCCCTTACCATGAGTTCTTTAGATTGTTTTAATTTAAAATTTCAGACCCTTTTCCCGGGCGCCATCGGCCAGGGCTTTCACACGACCGTGATAGAGGAATCTCCCTCTGTCAAAAACAACTTTTTCAACACCCAACGTCTGCAGGTGCGCCGCGATCAGCTTGCCCACTTCTTTGGCCACATCTACTTTCTTGATTCCCTTGAGCTTACCGGCCAGTTCTTTGCTGAGCGTTGACGCTGCGGCAATGGTTGTGCCTTCAGCATCGTTGACTACCTGAGCATAGATGTGTTTGTCCGAACGAAAAACGGAAAGGCGAGGCCTTTCTGAAGTTCCCGTCAGTTTGCCCCTTACTCTTTTCTCTCTTTTCTCCCTGATTTTCAGCGTTTTCTTGGAAGCCAATGTTCCACCTCTTTAAAGCTATGATATTTAAGATCTTACTTAAGCGCCTGCCGACTTGCCGGCTTTGCGACGAATATACTCACCCACATATTTGATTCCCTTGCCTTTATAGGGCTCCGGTTTTTTCAGCGAACGGATTTCCGATGCAACACGGCCGACAAGTTCCTTATTGATTCCGGAAACAACCAGATTAACCTGCTTGTCGACTTTCACTTCGATCCCCTTGGGAATAGTGTATTCGATCGGACTGGAAAAGCCTAAAACCATTTTCAGAGTTGAACCCGCAACTTCCGCGCGATAACCGACTCCGGATATTTCCAGACCTTTTTCGAAACCGGTGCTCACACCTGTCACCATATTGTTGATCAAGGTTCTGGCCAATCCGTGATACGAACGGACGAGACGATCCTCCGATTTGCGCTCGATGGACAGATTATTATCGGATACAACCATCGTGATGCCATCAGGCATTTTCGAAGACAGTGTGCCCTTGGGGCCTTCGACTTTGACAATACCGCCACTCTGACTGATCTTCACATTCTTTGGGAAAGTGATCGGTTTTTTACCTATTCTCGACATGAACAAGAACTCCCGTTAAAACATTAATTGAATTACCAAACCTTACAAATAATCTCTCCGCCTACGTTTGATTCTCTGGCTTCCTGATCGGTGATGACACCGCGGGAAGTTGAAAGGATCGAAATGCCAAAACCATTGAGAACTTTGGGGATGCTGTCCGCGGCGACATATACCCTGCGACCCGGTTTGCTGATTCTCTGGATATCGGTGATCACTTTGCGCTTAGCATCAGGATATTTGAGGGCGATCTTCAGCATTGGATGACCCTTCTCGTCCTTAACAACATCAAAGTTATTGATATATCCAGCCGCTTTCAAGACCTTGGCAATATTCATATTCATCTGCGACATGTATACATTGACACTTTTAAAACGGGCTTTATTCCCGTTTCGAATTCTTGTCAGCATATCGGCAATAGGATCTGTCATCCCCATGCTTTTTTTCTCCTTAAACTTAAATTACCAACTTGACTTTATCACGCCGGGAAGCTCGCCCTGCAGCGAAAGTTTCCTCAAGCAAATTCTGCACATTTCAAATTTTCTATAATACGCCCGGGGCCGGCCGCATATCTGACAGCGGTTATACGCCCTGACCGCAAACTTGGGTTTCCTGCCTGCTTTTGCTATTAATGACTTTTTCGCCACTCGATATTCCTCCGGAGCTTCCTCTATTAATTCTTGAAAGGTACACCCATCAACTTCAGCAGAACACGGGCTTCCTCGTCCGTTTTTGCCGATGTCACAATCGTGATGTTCATTCCCTTGATTTTTTCTATTTTATCGTAATCAATTTCCGGGAATATAATTTGTTCGTGTAGACCGAGAGAATAATTCCCCCTGCCGTCAAACGCGCTTTGCGATATTCCCCGAAAGTCTCTCACTTTCGGCAATGCAACGTTTACCAGGCGATCAAAAAACTCGTACATCGTTTCTTTTCTTAACGTCACCGAGCATCCTATCGGCATCCCCTGGCGAAGTTTAAACGTGGCAATGGATTTTTTCGCTTTGGTGATGACCGGCCTCTGACCCGTAATCATCGCCATTTCCTGCACAGCGCCATCGATAATTTTTACGTTTGAAATGGCCTCTCCCAGTCCCATATTAACAACAATCTTTTCCAATTTCGGAACCTGCATGGGATTCTTGTAGTCGAATTCCTTGACCAGAGCCGGCACAACTGTTTTTAAATAATATTCCTTTAATCTTGCCATTTTTTCTTAACCCACATCGATAACGTCATTGCACTTACTGCAGATACGAATCTTTTTGCCGTCCTCAAGGATACGATTTCTAATCCTGGTCGCCTCTTTACATTTGCCGCAAATGATGCTGACCTTGGAAACATTCATCGCCGCCTCTTTCTCCACGACACCGCCCTTGCTTTTCTGATCAGGTCTTTTATGCTTCTTGATCACGTTGATCTTTTCCACGATCACTTTGCTTTTTTCGGGTATGGTTTTCAGAATTTTGCCGGTTTTGCCTTTGTCTTTACCGGAAAGCACTTTAACCATATCTCCTTTTTTCAATCTGCCTAAACTCATTTTTCCCCTCTTTAAAACAGCTTACAAAACCTCTGGAGCCAGAGATATAATCTTCATAAACTGTTTAGCTCTAAGTTCACGTGCAACAGGCCCAAATATTCTGGTCCCGATCGGTTCCATCTGATTGTTGATCAGAACAGCGGAGTTGTCATCAAATTTAAGATAAGAGCCGTCCGGCCGTCTCACCTCTTTTACAGTGCGGACGATGACCGCCTTCATCACATCGCCTTTTTTCACCTTGGAATTCGGAATTGCCTCTTTCACCGCAACCACGATGACATCGCCCAGGCTGGCGAAACGACGCTTCGAACCGCCCAGCACCTTAATACAAGCGACCCTCTTGGCGCCGGAATTATCGGCAACATTTAGAACTGTCTGCATCTGAATCATAAATAAACTCCACTATCACAAGCTGTCTGCCCAACCAGACAGGTTTCTATTTCGCCTTTTCCAGAATCTCCAGCATCCGCCAGCGCTTGTCTTTGCTCATCGGCCTTGCTTCAATGATTAATACCGTATCCCCTGTCTTGCATTGGTTCTGCTCATCATGGGCTTTATATTTTACGTGCCTGCGGACATATTTGTGAAACACAGGGTGCTTGACCAATCTTTCGGCTTTCACCACGATGGTTTTATCCATCTTGTCACTGACCACCACACCTTTTACCGTGCGCTTGTTGCTTCTTTCAGCCATATATTAACCTGCGGCCTCCTTTTCCTTGAGCACCGTTGCAATACGGGCAATCTCCCTGCGAAGGCGGCCCAGCGTCGCGGTTGATTCGAGTTGCCCCGATGCATGCCGAATCTTCAACCGAAAAAGTTCTTCCGCCAATTCTTTGTTTTTTGTTTGAAGCTCGTTAATGCCAAGACCTCTGATTTCCTTAATTTTCATCAGACATCTCCCTTGATAAAAACTTTGTTGAAATGGCCAGTTTATGGGAAGCAAGACGAAAAGCTTCTTTGGCCACTTCCCTGGTTACGCCTTCCATCTCGTAGAGAACCGATCCGGGTTTCACAACGGCCACCCATCCTTCCGGAGCGCCTTTCCCTTTACCCATACGGGTTTCAGCCGGTTTCTTCGTGATCGACTTGTGCGGAAATACGCGAATCCAGATTTTACCGCCACGTTTTACATAACGAGTCATCGCAACACGCGCCGCTTCAATCTGCCTTGCGGAAACCCATCCGCATTCAGCCGCCTGTAATCCATAGTCGCCAAAAGCGATGGTACCGCCCCTGGTCGCCTTTCCTCCCATGCGGCCTTTTTGCAATTTTCTATATTTTACCCGTTTTGGCATTAACATAATCTACAACTCCCGTTTTCCTTCACAGTAATCTTTCTTGATCCGGCCTCTTATTGGAATCATACCTGTTTTTCATTTTTTGCAGGCAAAACTTCTCCATGAAAAATGAGAACCTTAACACCGATTAAACCATATGCCGTGTGGGCTTCAATAAAACCGTAGTCGATATCAGCCCGAAGCGTATGCAGCGGAACTCTTCCTTCACGGTACCATTCGGAGCGTGACATTTCAGCGCCGCCGAGCCGTCCGGAACAGGTGATCTTGATGCCTTTGGCTCCAAACTTCAGAGCATAACCTACACATTTTTTCATGGCACGCCGGAACGCAACACGTCTTTCCAATTGCATGGCAACATTTTCAGCCACCAACTGGGCATCCGTTTCCGGTTTGCGAACTTCCAGTATATTGACGATAATTTCAGCCTGCGAAAACTTCTCGATTTCCGCTTTAAGCTTCTCTATCTCTGATCCTTTTTTCCCGATAATAACCCCGGGCCTGGCTGCATAAATATTGACTTTGGCCTTGTTGGCTGCACGCTCAATTTCGATATGAGAAATACCGGCATGATAAAGCTTTTTCTTCAGGTATTTTCTGATTTTCAAGTCTTCGAGCAGCATGCCGCTGTAGTTCTTTTCGGCAAACCATACGGATTGCCACTTTTTAATATAGCCTAATCGTAATCCTACCGGGTTAACCTTCTGACCCAATATCGTTCCTCCTTATCGTTCATCCACTACAACGGTGATATGTGACGTTCTCTTTTTAATGCCCGCCGCTCTTCCCTGTGCTCTTGCCCGCCATCTTTTCAAAGACGGTCCCTGGTCTACAAATATCTCCTTAACGTAAAGCGTGTTTTCGTCAATATTAGGATTCTGGGCCGCATTGGCTATGGCGGATTTCAGGACTTTGGCAATAACGCCCGCCGAGTACTTCCTGGTATAGAGCAGGATATTTCGTGCTTCCTGCACCTTTTTCCCCCGAATCAGATCAACAACCAGCCTGACTTTTTGAGGCGACATCCGAATATATTTTGCAACTGCTTTTGCTTCCATATCTTATCAACTCCAAACCTGACCGTTGGCGCATCAATTATTACTTTTTAACCTTTGTTTTCCGGTCACCGGAATGGGAATAAAAAGTTCTAGTCGGCGCGAATTCGCCCATCTTATGACCCACCATATTCTCTGTCACATAAACGGGTATGAACTTCTTCCCGTTATGCACGGCAAACGTGTACCCGATTAACTCGGGTGTTATGGTTGAACGCCGCGACCAAGTCTTGATGACATTCTTGCTGTTTTCGGCTTCCATTTTTCTAACCTTGGCCAGCAGGCTTTCTTCAATATAAGGACCTTTTTTGATCGAACGTGCCACGTTTTATTAACCTCTTCTCTTTACAATATATTTATCGGTTTTCTTATTTTTTCTCGTTTTGTGCCCCTTGGTCGGAATCCCCCAGGGAGTGCAGGGGTGACGACCGCCTGATGATTTACCTTCACCGCCTCCCATCGGATGGTCCACCGGATTCATAACAACACCTCGAACGTGAGGACGCTTGCCCATCCAGCGGGTTCGGCCCGCCTTACCAATGCTCACGTTTTCGTGCTCATTGTTGCCGACCTGGCCAATGGTTGCCATGCATTCAATGAAAACTTTACGCACTTCACCGGACGGAAGCCTGACCTGGGCATAGGTGCCTTCCTTGGCCATAAGCTGACCATACGCACCTGCCGACCTGATCAACTGGCCTCCGCGACCTACCTTTAACTCCACATTATGAATCAAAGATCCCAAAGGGATATATTTCAAAGGGATGGCGTTGCCCGGTTTAATATCGGCCTTGGCACCGCTTACCAGAACATCGCCGACATTAATCTGTGCAGGCGCGACAATATATCTCTTTTCACCATCACGATAGTTCAGCAGCGCGATTCTGGCCGACCGGTTCGGATCGTATTCAATAGATGCAACTTTAGCCGGAATATCCGTCTTATTGCGCCGGAAATCAACCATACGATATTTACGCTTGTGACCACCGCCAATATGACGCGCCGTGATTCGACCATAACTGTTGCGGCCACCCGTTTTCTTCACCGGTTTTAAAAGGCTTTTTACCGGTTCACTTGACGTAATCTCTGCAAAATCAGAAACACTCTGAAATCTCCTGCCGGGTGACGTCGGTTTGTACTTGATAATAGCCATTTGCTTAATCCTTAACTCGTTCTATACGCCTTCGGCGACTTCAATACGGCTGCCCTTTGCTAATGTCACAACCGCTTTTTTCCAGGAATTCTTTTGCCCCATGACCCTGCCCATTCGTTTTCTTTTTCCCAAAACGTTAAAGACGCGGACCTCAGTAACTTTTACCTTGAATAACTTTTCCACCGCGCTGCCAATTTCAACTTTGTTGGCTCTGCGATCAACTTCAAAGTGGTACTTATTCGCTTCTTCACGGTCAATGTTACTTTTTTCCGTGATTAATATTCTTTTGATGATCTGATGCAGTTCCATTATGCCAGCAATGCCCCCTCAATCTTTTTTATAGAGGGTTCAAGAAGGACCAGATGCTCATAATTCAGAACATCATAAACATTGATTCCTTCCGACCGAATCATTTTTACGTTTTTTAAATTCCGCGATGACTTCATCAAAATGGTATCGTCATGATCAACAACAAAAAGCGCTTTCTTCATCCCGAAAAGATCCACGACTCTTTTAAAGTCCTGCGTGCTGATCGATTCCATAGGAAAATTCTGCAATATTGTTATTTTCTCTTCTTTGACTTTCATGCTCAGCGCAGAGATAAGAGCCTTCTTCCTTACTTTTTTCGGGACGCTGTATGAGTAATCGCGAGGTTGAGGTCCGAAAACAATACCGCCACCTCTCCAGATGGGAGATCGGGATGTCCCGGAACGGGCGCGTCCTGTTCCCTTCTGACGCCAGGGTTTCTTTCCGCCGCCGCTCACATCGCTTCTACCCTTGGTTGCTGAAGTACCGGACCGGCGCGATGCCAACTGCATCTTGACCACATCATAGATTGCCGCTTCGCTGACTTCCGCGCCAAACACAGCGTCGTTCAATTCGACTTCGGCGACCTTCTTCTTTTCAATATCAAAAACATCTGCGACTGCCATGTTTATAACTCCACTGATTTACGCACTTTTTTTCCTGGCCTGTGTGATAATCACATAGCCGTTTTTTCCGCCGGGGATGGAACCTTTTAACAACAATAAATTTCTATCAGGACGAACCTGCCAGATCTCGAGATTTTGAACGGTTTTCCGGACATTGCCCATATGACCGCCCATTTTCGTGCCTTTAAATACACGGGCCGGATCAGCACTTGCTCCAATGGACCCCGGGGCTCTGTGGAACATGGAACCGTGAGTCGCGCGACCCCCGCCAAATCCATGCCTTTTCACAACACCCTGAAAACCCTTGCCTTTTGATGTTCCAACAACATCGACATAGTCGCCGGACTGAAAAATTTCAGATGAAATTTCCTGTCCTGCCTCGTACGTCGTGTCCTTTACAGGAAATTCCTTCAGGATACGGAAGAAACCCTTATTGGCCTTGTTAAAATGACCCTGTAACGGTTTGGTAACATTTTTCTGTTTCACCCGGCCGTATCCGACTTGAATGGCATCATAACCATCCTTGTCTTTTGTCTTCACCTGAACGACAATCGACGGTTCAACCTCAACGGCTGTAACACCGACGGCAGAGCCATCCTCGGCAAATACCTGTGTCATCCCTAATTTTTTCCCAATGATTCCCTTGCTCATCATTAATCCAACTTTATGTAAATTACGCCACGATATTCAACATTCTGGGAAATGGTTGCACAATACCATTTTCCACTGTCACGACTCAACGCCTACGCTTTAATTTCGACATCCACTCCCGCTGACAAATCCAATTTCATCAGCGCATCCACCGTGGCTTGCGTCGGCTCGACAATATCAATCAATCTTTTATGTGTGCGAATTTCGAACTGCTCCCGGGATTTTTTATCCACGTGCGGCGAACGATTGACACAATATTTATTGATTTCCGTAGGAAGAGGAATGGGACCGGCGACACGCGCACCGGTCCTTTTTGCAGTATCCACTATTTCTTCAACAGAGCGATCCAACAGTTTATAATCGTAAGCTTTGAGACGAATTCTTATTTTTTGTTCTTTCATTTATCTGATAACCTACAGTTTTTATTCAATTACCTTGCTTACGACACCAGCACCCACTGTTCTGCCGCCCTCACGGATGGCGAATCTTAACTGCTCTTCCATAG
>JAGFXG010000295.1 GCA_017860985.1 Deltaproteobacteria bacterium | reverse complement strand
ACCGCCGTGTCGCAGTGAATTTCGACGCCCAGGTCGGCGATTCTTTGGATTTCTTCATCCAGAACGGGCCTGGGCAGGCGATAGGAGGGGATGGCATAGCGCAGCATCCCGCCGGGCTGGGGCTGGGATTCAAACACGGTCACTGCATATCCTGCAAGTGACAGGTGATAGGAGCAGGACAGCCCCGATGGCCCCGAACCTATGACGGCCACTTTGTTGTCGGACAAAGGATTATTTCTTTGAAAACGGAGCTTCTTTTCTATGGCGTAGTCGCCGATAAAGCGTTCCACACTGTTGATGCCCAGGGACTCATCGACGGCGCTCCTGTTGCAGCCTGATTCGCACGGATGCGGACAAACCCTGCCGGTTGTGGCCGGTAGAGGATTGGCTTCCGTGATGACTCTCCACGCATCTTCAAAAGATCCGCCATGAGTGAGAAGATGAAGGTAACGGCGAACATCGATCCCGGCCGGACATTGATGCTGGCAGGCCGGTTCCTGCCTGATCGATGGTTCGCGATCCACCATTCCGATGCTCTGGGCCGGGCATTGTTTGACACACATGCCGCAGCCGATACACTTGTCCTCATCAAGAATAATATTAAACGGGCTTCCCTGAACGGGCGGATCACTGAGGTAACTCCATTTACTGTTTGTCGCCATACAATAACGCTCCTTTCCAGCTAAGAACGATAAGCCATCCATCCTTGTCCACAAAAGTCATGTGGCCATATTTTCTTTTGTGTGCTGTTGATAACAGGTAGCCCTGCTTCAAACAATGCTGCTGGGAGGCCATTTCAGTTGTTAATTGCGGTCACAAATAAATATGCCGCATGGAATTTTTCAAATTCCGGGAGAGTAAAATTTTCTGATAACTAACCAAATTCAGGTCTAACAGTGATCTCCAGGATTGAAGTGATCATAACGGGACGTTATCTTATGATTGGAACTTCTTGATCAGTGGCCGCTAATCACAATACATATGACCCCCAATCACATTACCTGTGAAATAAATAAATTGTATAATGCTATAACATCGCAACAGGTTGCTTTGCCGCGGAGAAGTTGGTATTAGAAAGTGACCGAGTTTTTAAATGAGGTAGCCGACGACGACGCCAACACAGGCGCCGCTTGAATACGAAGGGAAATAAGATTGTACAGGCGGGGAACACCGCAAGGATGATTGCTTATGAAACAGCCTGAAGATCTCGGCAGGATTCATCTCAAGTCAACGGATCGCCTGAACCTTAAGCGTTCCATCTACAGTGTAAGAATACTGGTCGATTATGCAAGAAAGTTCAACATACCTGCCGAGATTCTGTTGTATGGCAGCACGCTTAGCACCAGTGACCTGGCTGATCCTGAGGTGTTCATCACCCCTGAAGAAGAACTGAAGATCTTCAGGAGAGCAATCCTGTTGATCCCCGACCCGAAGCTTGGATTGGAAATAGGCAGGTTGCACAATGCCAGTGCCATGAGCCGGGTTGCCATACCGGCTATGTTTTGTGAAACAGCCCTTGATGCATTCCGTATCATGTTCAAGTATATTGATCTCACGCAGACATATTGCCAATATGAACTGATCGTCAAAGACGATCTCGCCATCTTAAGCTGCAAGGAGTTGATCGTGTTTGGAGATCTGAGGCGCTTTCTGTGCGAGCGCGATTTGGCGTCAAATTATATCTTAAGCTGTACTGCATTGGGCGCCCCTTTTATTCTGAAAGGGATAACGCTGACATATGCACGGCCTGAATACGCGAGCGCATATCAGGATATGTTCAATTGCCCGATCACATTCAACACGGACAAGTTTCAGGTTATCTTCGACAAAAAATATTTGACTGCCCGTTTGCCCCTGGCCAATGCCCTGACCAGGGAAATCTATGAAAAAGAGTGCAAACGGACTTATGCACTCCTTCATGAGAAAAAGTCCACTTTGGACAAGATCCAACAGGAATTGTTGATTCCGCAGGCCGAATCCCTTTGTTTCGATAAACTGGCCCGGAGGCTGAACATGTCGAGCCGGACGCTGAGGCGGCACCTTTCCGCCGAAGGCATATCGTTCAAAAATCTTTCCAATGAGATCCGGAAAAAAAAGGCTCTAGATCTACTTGCTTCAACGAGTCTGCCGATAGAAAAAATTGCAACCGAACTCGGCTATCAGAATGTGGCGAACTTCTATCATGCCTTCAAAGCCTGGACCGGCACGACGCCCGGCAGCTATCGGAAGACCAATCCCTGACAGAATGGATCTGGATCCGCCTTCTTTTATCCCTCTGTAACATTTTATTTGAGGCAATTCGTGTCTCCATGATCTTATTGACATTTAATTAATTTATTATTAAACCGAGCTATCCGGTATTATTTAATTGCGTGCACTATGAGCACAAAACATACATCAGAAGGCCTTGAAAAGGCCATTATCAGCAATATCCAGCGGTTTTCCCTCCATGACGGACCGGGCATCCGGACAACCGTATTCCTCAAAGGCTGTCCCCTCCGGTGCCTCTGGTGCCAGAACCCGGAAACCCTTTCAGCCAGGCCCGAAATCTCCTTCAGGCAAGAACGCTGCATCGGGTGCGGCGCGTGCCTTGAGGCATGCCCATGCGGGGCCATCATCCGGGGCAATGACCGGCGCGTCGATTATTCCCGCTGCACCGCCTGCGGCGATTGCGCGAAGGCGTGCCCCGGCGGCTCCCTCACCCTTATTGGCGAGGAATGGCGGCCCGATGATCTTGCCACTGAGCTTGCCATGGATATAGATTTCTTCCGGGAGTCAGGTGGCGGCGTCACCTTCTCCGGAGGCGAGCCTCTCCTGTATCCGGCTTTTCTTGAGACGACCTGCAAGCTTCTCCACGAGCGGGGCATCACCGTTACGGTGGAGACTTGCGGCTTTTTCGACGCATCCCTCATGGATATGTTGGCACGGTCTGCTGATATCATCTATTACGACCTGAAACACATGGACAGTGAAAAGCACCGGGAGCTCACCGGCCGGGACAATTCGCGCATCCTCGATAACTTCTCCGCC
>JAGFXG010000294.1 GCA_017860985.1 Deltaproteobacteria bacterium | reverse complement strand
GTTCATCGCTGTTGTTGCCGTCAACATAGGCCCAATCCGCTTGGCCGATAACTTTCAGGCGTGGGAACCTGATGTGTTTTTCCATATCGTAAACCGCTTTGATTCCCAGGAAATAATGCCAGTAGGTCTGTTTAAAATGGATAATATTTCCCGGCAGGGGCTCGGGGGTGGCATTACTCCACGGAGCCGGATACGTCTGGACACCATTGTGGACAAGAAAATCCAGGTACTGCCAGCGGATCCCTGCAACCGGACGCAGATCAAACCACACCGGCAATTTCAACCAGTCGCCGATCTTCAAATCAACATCAACGCGCGCCATATAGCTCGGCTGCAAACGGCACTGCGCTTGCGAATAGATATCCTTGATCCAGAAATATTCAGTGTCGCTCCAGTCTGAATCCTTGAACGAAAGGTCAGATTCCATGGGAACAGTTGCCGATACGTCCACTCCCGCTGAAAAACGTGAAAAACGTCTCCTGAACTCACCTCCGGCCCACCACGTGTTCATGGGAAATTCCAGGCGGCTCAGGGGCTCCTGAAAAGGAGGATAAGGATTACCGAACTCAAAGGAAGTATGGCTTACGAAATAATGTTTCACATAAAAATCGACGGACCATGGTTTATCCGGTGCCGGAGTTTTTCCGGTTGCTGTTTGTTGACGGATCTGCTGTTCCGGACTGCCACTGACATCTTTCGTTTCCTTGTCTGCCGGGAGGACATTCATTTCAGGGTTTATGGTGTATCCGTCATTTTTCCCTCTCTCGACCTGTGCAAAACACAATGAATAAAAACATGAAATAAATACTGCTGTAAAAGCAAACATGAAAGAATATTTTATGTGTGATCTCATATCAGCTGTTCTTCTTGTTCTGATGCGTCTGAATAATAATCTCTATTTTAAATCAATATAACCTGTATGCTCAGGCGGCACGAGGTTTTCCTTGCTGCCAGCTCATTTCTCCGGTTAAATTGATCAGTTTAATGATGAAGTAAGGAATTAAACGTTATTGTCTTTTAGCAGTTTATTATCCAATTTCAAAGCAAAATAATGAAAACACATTGACGGATTGCTGATAAAAGTGGTAACCATAAAATTCATTTTTTAAATCAATCAACAGGGAGGCCATTATGCCAGTCAAAAAAGAGAGCACCCGAAAAAGTACGGCAAAAAAAGCTGTTACGGCTGTTAAGAAAACAAAAAGACCCAATCTGCAGGAATTTCTCGACAGTGTTGAGAAAAGAGCTTATGAGCTTTACCAGGAAAGAATCATCTCAGGCGCGCCCGGCGACGACATTTCCGACTGGTTCCAGGCCGAAAAAGAAATGAAAACGATATACAAACTATAGTCCGTTTTTCTTCCGTCAGCCTTTTTCCGCAAAATTATCCGGAATCTGTTTTTCAACGATCCTGCAAAACCATTTTGAGCGGTTGCGCATGAAGGCGCCTGTTTATCCTTGACTTAGATGAAAGGGTTCCTTTATACTGAATCTGCATAACAGCCGTTTTTTCAATTCTTTCTTGCCGGGAGGGGACGAATCATGAGCAACAAAAAAAAACAGTCGCTGAATCTCCTGGACCACTATAATTATGTCGAAACAAAAATTGCCACCGAGGTAACGCGCCGGACGCTTGTGCTGATCCTCGCGGGCGGCGAAGGTTCCCGTCTGGGAGAATTGACGAAATGGCGCGCCAAACCCGCAGTCCCCTTCGGCGGCAAATACCGTATGATCGATTTCCCCCTTTCAAACTGTGTCAACTCAGGCCTGCGCCGCATCGGTGTGCTCACACAGTACAAAGCACATTCACTGATCCGGCATCTGCAGCATGCCTGGAGTTTCATGAGAGCGGAAATCGGTGAATTTGTAGAGATCATTCCCGCCCAGCAGCGTATGAGCAAAGAATGGTACCGCGGAACGGCTGACGCCCTCTATCAGAACATCGACATTATCCATCGCCATTCGCCCGATTATTTACTGGTCCTTGGCGGCGACCATATCTACACCATGGACTACTCTAAGATGCTGATGCAGCATGTTCAATCAAAGGCGGACATGACCGTTGCGTGCATTGAGGTACCCCGCATGGAAGCGCGTGAATTCGGGGTCATGTCAGTTGATGAAAAAATGCGCATCTCCCGTTTCACCGAGAAACCGGCCAATCCCGAGCCCATACCCGACAAACCGGATCAGGCCCTGGCATCCATGGGTATCTATGTGTTCTCGACAGGCTTTCTTTACGATAAGCTCATCGAAGATGCTAAGGATGAGCATTCCGACCATGATTTCGGTAAGAACATCATCCCTCGCGCCATCCCGAACAGCCTGGCAATGGCGTATACCTATCGCGATGATCGAGGCAAAATGGCCTACTGGAGGGACATCGGCACCGTGGACGCCTACTGGAAGGCAAACATGGAACTGTGCTCCATTGAACCGGAACTGAACCTGTATAATCAAAACTGGCCGATCTGGACTTACCAGGTTCAGCTGCCGCCGGCAAAATTTGTTTTTGATGATGAAGGCCGACGCGGTCAAGCCATTGATTCACTGGTCAGCGGTGGATGCATCATTGCAGGTGCGCGTGTAAAGCGCTCCGTCATCTTTTTTGCGACGCGTATCGAAACCTGCAGCATAGTCAAGGACAGTGTAGTTTTGCCGGGAGTTTACATTGGAAGAAACTGCCGCATCAACCGCGCCATTATCGATAAGGGAACCCACATTCCTGATAACACCGTTATTGGCGAAAACCCTGATGAGGATGTCAAGCGATTTCACATCAGTGAGCAGGGCATTGTTCTGGTCACCCCGGAGATGATGGGACAGAACATCATGTATGACGGCACACTGATTGGATGATTCAGTGTCATGAATGGCCCAGGGGATTATCATTCTTCATAACAGGAGACTGCCGTTTAAGTTCATCTCTGATGGCCACACCGATTTTTTCCATCACATAGGGCTTTTTTACGTAAGCACCTGCCCCCTGTAGTTGTGCCTCTCTGACTTGATCTGTCTCTGAAAAACCGCTG
>JAGFXG010000039.1 GCA_017860985.1 Deltaproteobacteria bacterium | reverse complement strand
ATCGTTTGATAAATATTTTGTAAATTAATAATGGCAAAAAAAATTAGCCGTCGGGTAGGATAAATCATGATCAAAATAGATTTTAACAAACCATTCATTGCCGGCAAGGAACTTTTTTACATCGCCAAGGCCGTTATTGAAAACCGCCACACAGCAGGAAATGGACCTTTCACAAAAATGTGTGATGCATGGCTGGAGGAACACCTTTGTTGCCATAAAGCACTTCTGACTCATTCCTGTACAGCGGCGCTGGAGATGGCAGCGATACTGGCTGATATTCAACCCGGTGATGAAATAATCATGCCGTCTTTTACATTTGTATCAACGGCAAATGCCTTTGTTTTGCGAGGAGGTGTACCCATCTTCATTGATATCTGTTCCGATAATCTGAATATGGATGTATCCTTGATTGAAGACGCCATTACAGAAAAAACCAGAGCCATCGTGCCCGTTCATTATGCCGGCGTGGGCTGTGATATGGAAAAAATATTGCAAATAGCGAATGATCACGGACTTCGTGTTATCGAAGATGCTGCACAGGGACTTTTATCCCGTTATCAGGATCAGTTTTTAGGCACCATCGGGCACTTGGGATGCCTGAGTTTCCATGAAACAAAAAATATTATCAGCGGCGAAGGCGGCGCTCTGCTCATCAATGATCCCGAATTGACCGAACGGGCGGAAATAATCTGGGAAAAGGGCACAAATCGCAGCAAATTTTTCCGTGGCCAGGTGGATAAATATACTTGGGTGGATATCGGTTCGTCTTTCCTGCCCGGCGAACTGACTGCCGCATTTCTTTTTGCTCAACTGGAGGCAGCCGAGACAATCAATAGCCAAAGACGGAAGATATTTAATCTCTATCTTGATTTACTTCGCCCACTGGAACGTGATGGTAAAATACGACTTCCTTTTGTTGATAGTGACAGTTTTTGCAACGGTCATATTTTTTACATATTAGCCGGCAATTTTAATCAGAGAGACAGGTTAATAAAATACTTACAGGGAAAAGGTATTATGACAGTTTTTCATTATGTCCCTCTACACTCTTCTCCTGCCGGCATTAAATATGGAAGAAAGGGAGGTTCCCTCAGAGTGACTGATGAAATGAGCAACTGTGTATTGAGGTTGCCCATGTACTATGAAATGAGCGAAGAAGATGTTGTTACTGTAACAAATGAATTGAATATTTTTTTCAAGAATGAATAAATTATTTTTTAGATTCTGGCATAAAACACGCGGCTCTGTTTTCTTCTGGGGCGTTTTTTTTATTATTCTCTATAGCTGTTTTTCGCTTGTAAATACATTGAAATCGCCTGATGATTTTTTTTCCCCCCCTGATTCATTAAATGCGAATTTATTTTGGCTGATTATTTATTTGTCTTCATTTGTATCCTACATTCTGTTTCTTTATTTTTTTTTAAAATATCGGGATTTAAAAAAAAACGACTTGAAATGGGGTTTCGTATTCACGGCGCTCTTCAGTGTAATTTTTATAGCCATCCATGCCATAGGTTCCGCGGATCTTTATGCCTATCACTTTTTTGCAGAAGTATATAACACCCACCAGCAAAATCCCTACCATTTTTATTTTAATGAATTTTCGGATGATCAAGTTTTCACAAAGATTCAGGATTTCTGGCACAATTACAAATCATGGCACAAGACCGGTTATGGCCCTCTGTTTACTCTCATATCAATTATTTTGAATCTTCTGGCTGGTCAGGATATGAGCATTTCAATATATCTATATAAATCATTGACAGCTCTTTGTGTTATGGGTGGCGCGGTTGTTCTATATAAGATAGTTGAAATTGTCCATCCGCATAAGGCAGTATTATTAACTTTTGCCTTCATGTGGAATCCATTTCTTTTATTTGAAGCAGTCAATAATGGTCATAACGATGCAATTGTTTTATTTCTGAACCTGCTGGCCATATATTTACTGATAAAGGGAAAATATTTATGGGTTTTGCCCATTGTAGTATCATCTGTTCTGATCAAATATATAACTGTTTTATTTATACCTTTCTTCGTGTTCTATATTTTCAGACGGGAAAAGACATTGATTTTCTGGGCAAAAACATCATTAATTTGTGCAGCGATAACCCTGTCAAGTTCCCTGCTCTTCTTGTCAAAAAACGCCAGCATAGTTGACAGCCTATTTGAGCAGATTGGATTTACTGCGCCGTACTGGTTTTACCTGGGAACGATGCCTCTTGCAGCAAAATTGCTAGAAATTTATTTCGGGTTTGATTTGTTGATTTTGAAGAATATTTTAGGTTTTTGTTTTCTGGTATTCTGGCTGTATCTTTTTTTTATTAAAAGGACAGACCAATATTATTTATCCGGAATTTTATTCGTCGTGATTATCGCATTTTTTATGATTGCTCTTTTTTGGGTTCAGCCCTGGTATTTCCTTTGGGTTTTCCCCTTTCCCTTGATCTTTGCCAGAGACAATTGGCTTATCCTGATGATTTTAACTACAATGACTGGAATTCTATGCTATTTTATCCCCGTGGGAATTCTTTTGTTGATATCATTAATCATATATATTTATATCAAACGAAAGAATGAAACATTGAGTATATAATTTATGATAGGAACTACCTTATGTGAAAGGCAGTATAGTCAGTGCGATCTTGCAAATCAAAAAATCATGTTCTTCCAGCGAATCTCCGAATATTATACATTACTTGTCTATAAAAAAATCCAAACATGAACTCCTATCCGTTATTTGAAAAAATATCATGGACACAAAAAAGCAAAAAGGGATTAACGGTTGCCTGTTAATCCCTGAATTTAAATGGTAGGCGGTACTGGGATTGAACCAGTGACTTCTACCGTGTGAAGGTAGCACTCTCCCGCTGAGTTAACCGCCCATGTTTTGTATGATATAGCTTAATGCTTATCGTTCTTCAAGCAAAAAGGCTTCCTCCAATTGATCTCACCAATCCTTAAAAAAATGCCGCCCACCCTTCCGCCATTCGTGTGTCTAAATGGCGGAAGGGTTTGAGCGACGCTTTCAGCTTGGCGCTGGAGGGGTTTCTAATTACAGCATTTCATAAATGCCGGCCGCGCCCATGCCGCCGCCGATGCACATGGAAACGATACCGCGTTTTGCTTTGCGGCGTTTCAGCTCATGAAGCAGCTGAGCGGTCAGTTTGGCGCCGGTGCATCCCAGGGGATGACCAAGTGCAATCGCTCCGCCATTGGGGTTGATGTCGCCTGCCCAATAACGATCTTCGATACCGACTACGCGGCAGGAATAAATGGCCTGTGACGCAAAGGCTTCGTTGATTTCATAGACATCAATGTCCTTAGGCGTCAAACCGGCCATTTTCAATACTTTCGGAATTGCGTAAGCAGGACCGACACCCATTTCTTCCGCTCTGCAACCGGCAACGGCATAATGTGTCATTTTGGCAATAGGTTTCAATTTCAAGGCTTTTGCCTTTTCTTCTGACATCAGCATGGCAAAAGCCGCGCCGTCGGTCATCTGTGAAGAGTTGGCAGCGGTGCAATTTCCACCCAACCTGAAAGGTGATTTCAGTTTCGCCATATTTTCAAGAGTCACCGGCCAACGCACACCGTCATCCTCATCAAAAATAACTGTTTCACGAATGCGTTTACCGTTTTTAATCTTGTATTTGAAAGCCTGAATGGGAATAATCTCATCCTTGAACTTTCCGGCCTTGATGGCTTCATAAGCGCGGCGATTGCTTTCCACACCCATCTTATCCATTTCTTCACGGGTAATTTTATAATCTGCAGCAACATTTTCCGCCGTGTTTCCCATGTTGATCCATACATTGGGCATGCTGCCGTCAAATTTCCAGTCCGGATTCGGACGCATGGCAGTACCACCCATCGGAATATGGCTCATGGTTTCGCAGCCGCCGGCAATAATGACATCTGACCAGCCGGCACGGATTTTCGCCGTGGCATCGGCAATGGCCTGAAGACCGGCCGAGCAGAAACGGTTTACTGTCATACCGGAAACACTGATGGGCAAGCCAGCTCCCATGGCAATAGTTCGCCCCAGGATCATGCCCTGCTCGGCTTCCGGAAACGCACAGCCAACGATCAAGTCATCAATGTCCGCAGGATCTACTTCCGGAACTCTCGCTACCAGGCCTTTGACTACCTGGATACCATAGGCATCCGACCTGGTTGCGGCGAGACCACCTCTTTTATAACGGCCGCCTGGACTTCTTACGGCTTCAACAATTACAGCATCACTCATGATTTTCCTCCTTCATTTCTAGAAGGCGCGGAGGCTTTTCTTTGTTTTTTCAAACCGCCGCGCATAGTTTCATAATATTTTAGTTACGCAGCGGCTTACCTTTGGTCAGCATGTGCATAATACGTTCATGCGTTTTCGTCTCGCCCATCAGGCTCAGGAAGGCCTCTCTTTCGAGATCGAGGATTTCCTGCTCGGAGACATATGTTCCTTCCGCGCAGTCGCCGCCGGAAAGGATATGGGCCACTTTTCTCGACACAAACAAATCGTAATCGGAAATGTAGTTACCGTATCTCATATTCATGATGATACCTTCAACCAAGCCGCGGAAATTCTCACCCATCACAGGAATCTGAGCGGGTCTGGGCGGTTTGTAACCGGCCACGTTTAAAGATAGAACAATCTGCTTGGCCTCATAAATCTGCTGATCACGGCTCATATTGATGGTTTCCGACTTGCGGATAAAGCCCAGTTCCATGGCCTCCATCGCGCTGGTGGCTACCTTCGCCGTGGCTATATTTTCGAAAGCCTTGCCGATGTGATACTGCAAATTGAGTCCGCCTTCAACGCAACCAGAAGGAATGCCTTCGGTCAGACGGACCAGAAGTTCCTTGCAGCCGCCGCCCGCGGGAATAACGCCGACGCCGACTTCAACAAGACCCATGTAGGTTTCGCCGTTCGGCAGACAACGGGCGCCGTGCATGGCAATTTCGCAGCCGCCGCCCAATGCCAGGCCGGCAGGAGCGGTTACAACGGGCTTTTCCAGGTATTTCATTCTCATATTGCCATTCTGCAGGGCTTCGATGCTCTTTTCGAGAAGATCCCACTCACCCTTCTGGGCAGCTACCAGGACCGCGAAAACATTGGCGCCCGCGCAGAAAGCGCGCTCATCATGATTGGCAACCACCATGCCCGCAAAGTCTTTTTCGACGATATCGCAGGACGCGGCAAGCATTTGAGTAAGAGGTTCGTCAATCGAATTCATCTTGGTATGGAATTCCAGGCAGACGACGCCATCTCCGATATCAATAAGGGTGGCGCTTTCGTTTTCTTTAACAATCTTGTTGCGGCTTTTGAGATCGGGCAGCAGGATGATCTTGGGATTAGCATCGATCTTGACATAACCCTTCTTCTCAAAGTCGTAATAATATTTCCCGTCTGCTTTGGTTGCATAGAACGATTCACAACCTTTCTTCAGCATCTCTTCGACTTTCTTGGGAACTTTCAATTTCAGCTTCTTCATGACTTCGATGGCTTCTTTGACACCCACGGCATCCCATGCCTCGAAGGGACCCAACTTATTATTGTAGCCCCACTTCATGGCGTTATCGATGGCCATGATGTCATCGCAGATTTCACCGATCCGATTAGCCGAATAGATGAAGGTTTTGCATAAATAGGCACGCGCGAAATCGCCGGCCTTGTCATCTGCGTTGAATACGTGCTTAATGGAGTCGGCAACGTTTTCCATTTTCTTTGCAGCGGAAATAGAATCAAACTTCGGCTTGCCGGCGGGAACATATTCCATCGTGTCGATATCCAGCATCAACTTAACGGTCTTGCCGCTGGCATCCTTGGTCTTCTTGTAATATCCCTGCTTGGTCTTGTTGCCCAGCCACTTGTTTTCGATCATTTTTTCCAGGAAGGGTTCGGATTTGAAAGTATCTCTTGCTTCATCATCCGGAACTGCATCGTAGAGGTTTTTCCCAACATGGTATCCCACATCGAGACCGACGAGATCCATCGTACCGAAGACGGCTGTGCCGGGATGTCCGAGAGCCTTGCCGACAATCGCGTCTACTTCATCAACTTTCAGCTTCTTTTCCAACATCAGTTTAATACAGTCGGACAGATCAAACACGCCAATGCGGTTGCCGACAAAGTTCGGTCTGTCTTTACAAATAACAACACCCTTGCCCAGGGTTTCTTCACTGAATTTCACCATGTAATCCACAACGTCTTTATCCGTTTCCTCACCGGGAATGATTTCCATGAGTTTCATGTAGCGCGGAGGATTGAAGAAATGGGTTCCCAGGAAACGTTTTTTCAGAGCGGGGCCGAATTTTGCGCTGATGTCTTTAATGGGAATACCGGAGGTGTTTGTCGAAACAATACAGGTCGGTTTGATCACTTTTTCCACTTTGGCAAAAAGTTCCTGCTTGATTTTGAGATTCTCGACAACAACCTCGCAAATCCAGTCTACATCGGCCAGCCAATTCAAATTATCCTCGAAGTTGCCGATAGTGACCATGGACGCGTTTTTCTTGCTGAAGAAACTGGCGGGTTTCGACTTCGTTACAGCGGCAAGACCGTTTGCCGCGAAGCGATTTCGCCATGCAGGACTTTTTTCCGTCAGGCCTGCCTTCTTGTCAGCATCTGTCAGTTCGAATGGGATGATATCGAGCAGGTAGCACTCGATACCGGCATTGGTCAGATGAGCCGCGATGCCCGCACCCATGACTCCCGCACCTAAAACAGCCGCTTTTTTGATCTTAAATGACATTATTCTCCTCCTTCTCTTTGTCTTATGAACCGCCAATTTGGTTTACGGCCCATAAATAGTTTGAGGCCAAGCTGCGCCTACATTAAATCTTGATACTTCATACGATATTTCATGAACCGATTGATCACCGGTTCATTGATTCACGATAGTGAGCCGATCACATCCCTTCTAAAACTGATTTTCCGAAGCCATAAACACATCGCTTCAGGAAACGCGGCAAAAAATTGTTTTGTCTGTTCCAATGATATTGTGATGATAAAAAATGTAAGTTTTGATGAAAAAAACGAGGGATCAATAAAGTTTATAAATTTTTTTACTATTGCTGCTGGCTTCCAAACATGAGTCCATGAATCGGAAAATATGGCAGTAATAACTTGAGGCATTCCGTGGCTCTCTTTCCACAATAATTAAAGAAGTCAAAAAAGACAACGATGGAAATTGATTTTTCCCTGCGGACAATTCCGGGAATCAATTTCTGACACTCAGGGGAAAACATCTGCTTTGAAAAAACAGTATGACTTTCCGGGGATTCAGGTAAATCTGATTTTCTAACTTATTGATCTCAGACAGTAAAAATTAAAAACCAAGATTGCTTATGTTTCAGATTTACTTCACTTACCATGTTCCCTGAGGGATAACTTTTCAGCCGCCCTGTATATCCGGGTCAATTACTGACCAAAAGTCAATGTGAGTATTAAACCAAACTAAGCTTGATGTCAAGGCAAATCATAACACCCTGTTATAATTTTGATGATCAATATAATAAAAAACTGCCTCTTGAACTCAAAAGAATAATTTTATATTAAATTCGATATGTTATAATGATAAATGGCAAGTTGTAAAAAGGAATGAATCACCGTCCCGTGAATAATCCGCTAAGCATCGGCAGAAAAGAAAATCTATTTGTTGAATGGACTAAGTGGTCAGTGCTGCGCTGGTAATAAATCTGGAATTAAAAAATCGCATATTTATTTTTTATTATTTTCACTGAAGGGTCATATGGTAATCTAAAATGGATTTTCAAGTAAATTCATATTATCATAAAATATTTTGGACAAATGATCATAAAAATAGTAAAAGTTTAAATATGTTGAAATCTGGGAGTCACCTTAGATGTTGTTTGATAAAACAGTAGCTGTTGTTGTCCCCGCGTACAATGAGGAAAAACAAATTGGTAATGTCCTGAAGACGATGCCCCTTTTTGTTGATCGCATTATTGTGGTCAACGACTGCTCAAAGGACAACACCGCCAATGTCGTTTTGTCCTATATTAATGAGGAACGTGCAATCGGAAAAGTCATCAGTCATGTTTCCAGTGCAAGCGACGGAAATGAATATGACAGGGCGGATAAACTACTGAAAGAAAAGCGTGAACAGGATATACAGCTTTATCCCCCTTCCGAAATAGTTAACGTCTATCCGGATACCGACAGGATCATCCTCATCAATCATTTAAAAAACAGCGGTGTCGGCGCGGCTATCGCACGGGGATACAAATGGTGCCTGGATCACAACATCGATTGCACGGCCGTGATGGCTGGCGACGGCCAGATGGATCCATCTGAGCTAGAAAAAATATGCACTCCTGTTTTAACTGAAGACATTGATTATGTGAAGGGGAATCGGCTTATCCATGGAGGCGCCCGACTGGTCATGCCTAAAACACGTTTTGTCGGGAACTCCATCCTTTCGATTCTGACTAAAATTGCCTCCGGCTACTGGCATGTCTCCGA
>JAGFXG010000293.1 GCA_017860985.1 Deltaproteobacteria bacterium | reverse complement strand
GTATCTTCAGCAGCCAGTGCCGCAATAGCCGGATTTCTGAGTGTGGCGATGCGGATGTATTTGTACAGGAAGCCGGCCTGACCGGTGTTCCATGCGTATCTGGCGGCTAACGTGTAAAACGTATTGTCCGCGTCTGAAAGATCACTGTTGTCCATCGTACCGAAAACCGTGCCACGGGGATAGCTCTGCTCGCCGCCGACACCCAAAATACCGGAAGAGTTGAAAGCGGAGTTCTTACCCGTCTGAGCGATAAGAGTCACGGGACCTGCCTGGTAAACGTAACTCACTTTGCCTGTCGGAATGGAGTTATCTCCGAACACGGTACCCCACGCACCATCGATCTGGTAACCGGCACTGATAATACCAATTGGTGAAATGTAGGTGACATACGCCAGATCAAAAGCAATGTTCTGATTTTCAGCGTCGGTGCCAGCAGATGAGACATTTGCGGTATAACCCTGCAAAATCGCACTGGGAGCGGTTCTGGAAGCACCCCATGATCTTTCCATGATGTCCGCACGGGTTGTCAGCGTAAGACCGGGAGCGACAACAAATACCGTGTTCAGACGCAATCTCTGGAAATAGAAAGCGGTGCTCGGACCCATATCTTTTGCCAGAGTTGTTTTATCCTGATACAACCCCGCCGCGTAAAACTCGCCGCTGAACTTTAAATCAACGGCCATCGCTGACGTGCTGAAGGCTACGATCAGCCCCAGTGACAGCAAAACTAACCAAAATCTCTTCATTTTATCCTCCTAAAAATCTAGAGTAAAAAATTTTCCGCCTTCTCCTTAAAACGGGCATTTCTTGAAAAAGGCCACTCCTAATCTGTTCTTTTATACCCGATATTTTGCGATAAAAAACCCTACCGCAAAATATATTGTCGAATTTGTAGCATTGGTTTATTCTTTTTGTCAAGATTTTTCCTTAAACAAATACAACAAACCGTTTATATTCTTGTTTATATATAGCAACACAGATGCCATATTCCAAAGATATCGAATACTGCCCGTTAAAAAACGGTCAACCTTTGATAAGAAGCCCCCTCCATTTGGTAAAAAATTAACTATATGTAATTGAATTCATTTACGATACAATATCTTGCTCATTATCTCTTCGGGGATAAGAAAAAAGATTTTTGTGATATTTTTTACCACAGCAACCTGTATAATCATTTCAATTCAGGCCAAAAATCACTTTTCACGTGAAAACTTGTGTTGTTTTTAACACACTATCATCGAAAATGGCATACAGGGGGAGTGGTGGATAGTGAATAGGAGATAGGAAACAGGAAACATATGATAATCGGTGAATCATGAGCAATAGATTATCCATTATCCACTATCCACCATTCACTATTCACTAATTTTCATGTGGCCAACTCGTCAATATTCTGATAATAGTTTTAAAAATAATTTGATAAGCCGGAGGTTACAATCATGGGAAAATCCAAAGACATAAAGAAAGACAGCAAGAAAAAGCCCGCCAAATCACTCAAAGAAAAGAAAGAAGCGAAAAAACTGAAAAAAGAGGGAAAAGAATAATGACACTCAAGGCTACGGGCCATGGGTTATGAGCAGAGCACCATTGCCCGTGGCCTATCGCCTGCAGCTCATTACCCATCATCTATAACCCATTACCCATTACCTCTCAAGGACATATCATGAAAATTAAATTTCTCGGAGCCGCAAGAACCGTGACCGGCTCGTGTTTTGTTATCGAAACAGATCAGGTTCGTTTTGCAATCGATTGCGGCATGCATCAGGGACCAGACCAGATTGAAAAACGAAATCGGGACATCGCTCCTTATGACGCTGCCCGAATTGATTTCTTCATCATCACTCATGCCCATATTGACCACTCGGGATTGCTGCCCCGCATGACGCAGGATGGCTTCAAGGGACCCATTTACACCACCGAACCAACCGGTGACCTCCTCAAAATACTGCTTCTGGACAGCGCGCATATTCAGGAGGTGGATGCCGCTGGGAAAAACAAAAGACTGCAGCGAACGGGAATGAAAGCGGATGCCGTGCCTCTTTATGTAACAAAAGACGCCGAAGCGGTGATGCCCCATATTAAAACCAGGAAATATGATGAAGTCTTCAGCCCGGCTCCCGGCATCAGTGCACGGTTTCAGGACGCCGGCCATATCCTGGGCGCGGCCATCGTGGAATTGTTTGTTGAGGAAAACGGGGAAACCTTGAAGCTTGTTTTTTCCGGCGATATCGGCCGTCCCAATCAACTCTTAATGAAAGATCCCAGTTCAGTGCATCAGGCGGATTATCTTTTCATGGAATCAACGTACGGCAACCGTAACCACAAAGGCGAACTTGAAAGCCTCGATGAACTGGCCGAGGCCATTTCCTACAGTTACCGTAACGGAGAGAAAGTGGTCATCCCGGCGTTTGCCGTGGAGAGAACTCAGGAGATTCTTTATTCACTTCATCTTCTGATGCGCGAAGGAAAACTGCCGAAGGATATGCCGGTCTATCTGGACAGCCCCCTGGCCATCAAAGCGACAGAAATCTTCCGCCACCACAAGTCATACCTGGACAGCGAAACCCAGATCCTGCTGAAAGCTGGCGAAGATCCCCTGCTCCTTCCCAATCTGAAAATGTCCACCAGCACCGCGGATTCCATCCGGATCAACGAAACACAGGAACCGGCCATCGTCATTTCGGCAAGCGGCATGTGCAACGCGGGACGCATCAAGCATCACCTGCGGCACAATCTGTGGCGCCCCGGCGCCAGCATTGTCTTTGTCGGTTTCCAGGCGGAAGGCACACCCGGCCGCAAGATAGTGGACGGCGCAAAAAAAATCCGCATCTTCAACGAAGACATTGCTGTTGCCGCTAAAATTTTTACCATCAACGGTTTTTCCGCCCACGCCGGACAGGACCAGCTCCTCGATTGGCTCAAAGATTTTCAAACCAGGGATATGCAGGTGTTTCTGGTTCACGGAGAACTTTCCGCCCAGGAACATCTTGCGTCATTGATCCGGGAAAAATTCGGCCTGTCTGTGACCATACCGGAATACCTGGAAGAAATCCTGCTGAAACCAGGCAGG
>JAGFXG010000292.1 GCA_017860985.1 Deltaproteobacteria bacterium | reverse complement strand
TCTCATCCTCCGCCTTCCTGCGCTCGGTAATATCCCGTCCTATTCCCTTGAATCCAACGGGGTTGCCCTGCTTGTCCCTTATCAGGGAGACAACTAATTCAAAAAATCCCCCCTCCCCTTTCTTTTTCTTCAGATTCCATATTAATGGTTTACCGGTTTTGCCTGTCTGAAATATTTCTCCAAAATATTGCATGACCATTTCAATGCCATCGGGAACACTGATTTCCTTAAAGGACATTCCGAGCAGTTCTCTTTCAGAGTATCCGCTCTTTTTACAGGATGACGGATTAACAAACGTAATATTTCCCTTGATATCTACTTCAAAGTAAACATCTTCCATATCTTCGAGGATGGTCCTGTATTTCTCCTCGCTTTCACGAACTGCATTCTCTGCCAGTTTGCGGTCCGTGATGTTACGGGCCACGGAAATGATGGCAATGATCTTGCCATCGCGCATGATGGGGGACCCGCTAACCTCACCATATTTTATCGTTCCATCCTTTGCGATAAATTGATAAATTGCCCCTGCTATTGCACTCCCGTTTAAAATCAAACCAGTATCGGTTATCGCCTGCTGAAGAGATTCCGGCGTAAAAATATTTCCTAAATCAGTGACAGGTCGGCCAATGAATTCCTGCGGCTCATATCCCAGTACTGTCTCCACACTTGGCGAAATGCTTAATAGATTGAGATCCGCGTCAATCGTATAAATAACATCCATTACATGCTCAAAAATCAACCGATACTTTTCTTCCAATAGGCTGATCTCTTGATTGGCCGCCTCCAGATCCGATATCTTCTTTTCGAGCTTTCTGAAAATAACTTCATTATGCTGCCTTAAGAACTCCCTTTCTTCCCCGAGAGGTTTTGCTGCTGCGGGTTGAATGGTTTTCTTTTCTTTCAACAGATCGGTCAAGATCTGGATCAAAACATCCGGGTCCTGGGGTTTGATAATGAATCGGTCGGCGCCAAGATCCCGTGCAAATCTTTCTTCCTTCTCCTCCATGTAAGTGGCGGTGTAAAACACAAACGGGATATTTTTAAGGGTATTATCCAGCTTCCATGCCCGGCACAAGGCGTATCCGTCCATCACCGGCATCAGAATGTCTGAAACAATTAGATTCGGAGGATTTAAACGCGCCTTAGCCAGGGCGTCTTCACCATTTTCTGCAGAGATCACTTCAAAACCGTGTCCCTTAAGAAGAGTTTCCAGAAAATATAGATTGTCACGGTTATCATCGACAATTAAAATGAGTTTCGACATGGCCAGGACCTCCCTGCTTTAGGAACCCATCATCTTCCGGGTTGACCGGGGATAAAAAAGCTGAAAATTACGAGTTTAAAGAAAACGTCCATCCGACGCGCTGTGCATCATTTGCATGCCAATAGACAAGTTTATGATTGATGTGAATATTAACTTATAAAAACAGGGAACGCAACAGATTATAGGAGTCTTTATATCATCCTCTCAAAACCGGCCGCTATGTTTTTCAGTCGATTTTCCGACTCCTCCCGCGTGGATTCACGAACCGCGTAGTATATCTTGATCTTCGGTTCCGTTCCTGAAGGACGAATGCAGATCCATGCGGAATTTTCCAGGATAAGTTTGATTGCGTCGGCAGCGGGAAGCTCAATATCTGTCACCGTCCCGTCAGCCGCGGTTCTCTTGCGCGAAAGATAATCCTCTGTATACTGCACCTTCAGATCGCCAACCCCGGCTACCGGTTTTAAGCGCAGCCCCGCCATGATCGACTTCATTTTATCCATGCCGTCAAGGCCCTTGAAAGCAATATTCTTCACGCCATCAAGATAGTAACCGTGGGCCTGGTACAGCGTTTCCAGGACATCAAGCAGGTTCTGATTTCGCTTCCGGTAATGCTGTGCGGCCTTGCATAAAAGGAGTGCCGCCAGCACTCCGTCCTTGTCACGGGCGAATGTCCCGGCCAGAAAACCGTAGCTTTCCTCAAATCCGAAGATGAACCCGTCATTGGTCTGCTCATTCTTTTTAATGAGCTCGGCAATAAAACGAAAACCCGTCATCACCGTGTAAGACGTAACGCCATAGTGCCGCGCGATGGTGTCGGCCATGTCGGTGGAGACAAACGATTTGACGATATAATCCGACGGCCGGAGCATGCCGGAAGACCCGCGCTTTTCAAGCAGGTAATTGACCAGCAGGCAACCGATCTGATTGCCCGTCAGCATCGTGTAATTGCCATCCTGACGGCGCACGGCCGCTCCCATGCGGTCCGCATCAGGGTCCGTGCCGATCGCCAGATCGGCTTCCAGGCGGCCGGCCAGGGCAATGGCCATCTTCATCGCTCCCGCGTCCTCCGGATTGGGAGAATTTACCGTCGGGAATAGGCCATCCGGCATTCTCTGTTCCTCGACAATGAAAAGGTTCGTAATCCCCGCGTCGGGAAAAACATTCTCTACCGTGCGCAATCCCGCCCCGTGCAGCGGTGTATAGACAACCTTCAGGTTCTCGTCAGGCTCATTACCACAGAGGGCAACCATGCTCTCATAATAAAGCCGGTCAATCTCTTCGCCGATCTCGCGGATCATGCCTGAATCAACCCCCTCCTGATAACCAGTCCTTTTAACATCCGCAAATGGATCCAGCCTCTGTATGTTCTTCATGACTTCCAGGCTTTCTTCGGGTCCAAGCTGCCCCCCGTATGGGGAATACACTTTGTATCCATTGTATTCACGGGGATTGTGACTGGCCGTGATGACGACACCGCCGTCCGCTTTCAGATGCCGAACGGCGAAAGATAATTCGGGCACGCTTGTTAGCTGTTTGAATATGCAGGCCTGGATGCCGTTGCCCGCAAACACGCATGCCGTTTCCCTGGCAAATTCCGATGAAAACTGCCTCGAGTCATAGGCGATGACCATGCACCTGCCGGACATGCCGCCGGTCAGCAGATAATCGGCCAGCCCCTGTGTCGCACGGCCAATGACGTAACGGTTCATGCGCATTGTCCCGGCGCCGATAATACCCCGCAGCCCCGCCGTACCGAAAGGCAGATCACTGATAAAACGCTCCCTGATCTGTGCGTCATCATCCTGG
>JAGFXG010000291.1 GCA_017860985.1 Deltaproteobacteria bacterium | reverse complement strand
CATGAACGCCTCCACCGGCCAGGATGTTACAACCTATTTCATCAACCTGCCTGCCAACAAAATTGAACTGTGGGCGCGTATTGAATCGGAACGTCTGCTCAACCCGGTATTTCGCGAATTCTACACGGAACGTGACGTTATCCTGGAGGAAAGACGCCAGCGCGTGGAAACCAGCCCTGACGGTAAACTTTACGAATCCTTCATGAAGGGTGCATACAAGATCCATCCATACGGTTTACCCATTATCGGTTTGCAACAGGATATCGGCCGTTTAAACCAGACGGCAATCCGGCAAATTCATCAAAAATATCTGTCGCCGGAACAAATGGTCATTGCGGTGGTGGGCGATATCAACCCGCAAAAAACAATAAAGTTAATCAACCAATATTTCGGACGGATTCCCAGGGGCAGTCACAAACCTCCATCCATTCCCGCTGAACCCCCGCAGACTGGGGAACGGAAGGTGGAGGTTTTATTTGACGCAAATCCATCGATGATAATCGGGTATCACAAACCAACCGCTCCGTCTCACGAAGATTATGTGTTTGACCTGCTCGAGACGATTTTAAGCAAAGGCAGGACCAGCCGCTTGTATTCCACTCTGGTTTTAAAAATGCAAATTGCCGAAAGTATCAGTGTCAACAACGGAACACCCGCCGCGCGGTATCCGAATCTGTTCACTATTTATGCCCGTCCGCGTCACCCGCACACAAATGATGAACTTCGCCAGGCCATTTTACAGGAACTGGAAAACATCAAAAACATCCCCGTTCCCGATGAGGAACTGGCCAAGGCGAAGAAGCAACTGAAAATGGATTATATCAAGAGCCTGGATTCCAATTCCGATCTTGCTTCCATTTTATCCTATTTTGAGCTGGTACAGGGCGATTACCGGTACTTTTCCAATTATCTTTCAATTATTGATAAATTAACGGCCAATGATATTCAGACGGCAGCGGCAAAATATCTGTCAGCGGAAAACCGCACCATTGCCGTTCTGAACAAAGAAATCAATAAAAACACAAACGAAGGTAAAAATGCAAAGTAACTGGATGAACGTTATACCCCCTTATTTGTTTTTGCATTCGTCATTGCGCCGTCTCCTTCAGACCTGCTCTGTAAAGATGCCGGAACCACTCAAAAAAATGTGCCCTATCGTGGCCGACTGTATTCTTCCGGGACCGCTGACCTCCTTTATCATTGCATTGATGATGTTCCTTCATTGCGGAATTCTCCCCTCCTGTTCCATGTCAGCCGAACCATTGGCTTCCCCCGACAAAATAAATTACCCCCGGCTGGAATTTCGCATACAGCAGGCCGAGCGTGTCGAACTGGAAAACGGCATGATATTATTTTATCTGCAGGATCGCGAACTGCCTCTGGTTTCCATATCGGCCGTAGCAAGGACCGGCTCGATGTATAATCCACAGGGGAAAGAAGGTCTGGCTGAACTGACCGCCTATCTCATGAGAACGGGCGGAACGGAAAAATTCTCCAGTGCCGAAATCGATGAGCGTCTGGATGCGCTTGCCGCGTCGCCTTCCTTTTCCATGTCGCTTGATTCAGCCTCCGTCAATTTTTCTTTTTTAAAGGATGACTTGGATGCCTGTCTGGACCTGCTGTCACAGATGATCAAAACACCCGCCTTTGAAGAAAAGAAACTGCAGCTTGCTCTTGCATTGAAGAATGAAGAACTGCGCAGGGTTGCGGACGATCCCCAAAAACTGGCTTTTCGCGAATTCAACCGCCTGCTTTACCCCGATGATCCGCGCGGCCGTTACATGACGTCCGCATCTCTGAGGAATATCCGCCGCGACGACCTGATTGATTTTCACCGTTCGTACTTTTTCCCGTCCAATATGATGATCGCGGTAACCGGTGACCTCTCAAAAGAAGAGGCCGTGAAGAAAATCATGCAATACTTCGGCAGCTGGGGACAACCCCGGCAAGCCGTGAATCCGGCGCCGCCTCCAAAAAAAACAAATCCTGGTTTTTTCTTCATCCAGAAGCAGATCACACAATCAACCGTGGTCAGCGGGGAATTTACGGTCAGCAAGAAAGATCCGGATTATTACGCCTTCTCGGTGCTTGATTTTATCGTCGGCAGCGGCGGATTCCGCTCGCGGATCTTCAGCGCGGTGCGTAATCATGAAGGCCTGGCATACAGCGCCGGCAGCTTCTACCGGGCGCGGTCCAACTACGGTGTTTTTGGGACATACGCTCTTACCAAAACCCCGTCGACCATTCAGTCCCTTCAGCTCATCAACAATATCCTGCGCGACACCGCATCCGGTTCCATCAAACCGGATGAGCTGGAATGGGCAAAAAAATCCATTCTCAACAGTTTTATTTTTTCGTTTGAACTGCCTCATCAGATTGCCGAGCAGCAGATGGTTGTCGAGTATGAAAAATTACCCGCTGATTATCTCATCAGCTATCGGAATAAAATTGAAGCTGTGACGTCCGCCGATCTAAAACGTGTCGCGGCCGCGCACCTGAATGAAAAAAGAAGGCTGATACTCATTTTGGGCAATACGGATGAGTTTGGCAAACTGCCCGACGAATGGGGGCAGCCTGTCCTGATCAAGCCAGATCTATGACCCGGGGTTTAATGATGATTGATGAAAATGCATTTGAGAAAATTTCCCGAAGGATCGACTCCTATCGCGATGATATGATTGCACTGCAGAAAGAGCTGACGGCCGTGCCGGCCGTCGGTCCCGTCAACGGCGGTGACGGAGAAATGCAAAAGGCGCAGACGCTGAAGAATCGTCTTGTGGATATGGGTTTTACATCTTTCCGTCATTTCGACGCGCCGGACAGCAGCGTATCCGCGGGGCTTCGTCCCAACTTCCTGACGGCTGTTGACGGCGTCGATCAAACTCGCAAGATCTGGATCATCACGCATCTGGATATCGTTCCGCCGGGAGAGCTCAATCTATGGAGTTCCGATCCATACAAAGCCTACGTCAGGGACAACCATATCTTCGGCCGCGGTACGGAAGACAACCAGCAGGACATGGTGGCATCGATTTTTGCCGCAAAGGCATTTCTGGATGAAGGAATCACCCCCGCTC
>JAGFXG010000290.1 GCA_017860985.1 Deltaproteobacteria bacterium | reverse complement strand
GATGTCGCCTGTGAACCTACTGACTGATCCACGACAATGGCTTCATTCTCCGGTTTTTTTGTCAGAACCGGGGCCTGCTGCATCGACGGCGTTTTCTGGTCGATCAGGGCGTTGTGAAACGCCAGATCCATATTGTCTTTTTCAGGCACAGCTTCACTGCTTTCAGCAATCTTCTGCTGAGAGTCAACTTTGGCCGACCGCCAGAACATTGCCAGGATCCGCTGCGGCACGGAAGAAATCTTTTCGGGATAGGTATCGATGTTTCTGCCAAAGCCGACGCCAAGAACGAACGAAACACACAACAGGATGGTCATTCCGACAATGACAATGACCAATCCCGTTCCACCCAGCTTCAATTCAAATTTTTTTATGTTATCGGACCCCATTTTCCACCTCTTGTATGCCCCCAGCGGGGTATCCTAAAGAAAGCTTAATTTGTGCTTACATCTTTTCCGGGGCATTGACACCGAGTATTTTCAAGGCGTTTCCCAGAACCACGCGTACCGCGTCCACCAGAACCAGCCTGGCGGCTGTAAGCGCCGAGTCATCTGTGACAACTTTGTTTTTGTTATAGTAGCTGTGAAACACTCCTGCCAGCTCGTTCAAGTAAAAAGTGATGCGATGCACTTCCAGAGATTTCGCGGCGCCTTCCAGCATCTCGGGATAACGCGCCATCATTTTTATCATCGTTCTTTCTTCCGGCTCAACCAGGAGTAAGGGATTCATGTTTTCATAAGCAGGAAGCGCCATTCCACGTTCCTGAGCCATCCTGAGTATGCTGCAGATTCGGGCATGTGCATACTGGACATAGAAAACCGGATTTTCATTGGATTGCTTTTTGGCGACTTCCAGGTCAAAATCCAGATGGCTGTCCGACCGGCGCATCAGGAAATTATAACGGGCCGCATCTTTCCCCACCTCGTCAAGCACTTCCCGCAGCGTGACAAATTCACCGGACCGGGTGGACATGGCCACAGGTTCACCCGCGCGCAGCAGGTTCACCAGCTGCACAAGGATGATCTTCAGATCGTTTTTATCATGCCCGAGGGCCTGAACCGCCGCCCAGAGACGCGGCATGTAGCCGTGGTGATCAGCGCCCCAGATATCGACCAGAATGTCGAAGCCACGGGCAAATTTATTTTGATGATAGGCGATATCGGCGGCAAAATAAGTCGGTTCGCCGTTTTTCCTGATGACGACGCGATCCTTGTCATCGCCGTAGGCCGTTGTTTTAAACCACAACGTCTCGCCGTCAGAATAAATGAATCCTTTTTTTTGCAAAGAGGCCAAAAGATCGCTCACGCCATTTTCTTTATAGAGTTCCTTCTCACTGAAATAAAAGTCGAAGGTCACGCCGAAATCCCTTAAATCTTTTTTAATCTCCCCCAGGATCACGCCGCCGGCAACAGTGTTGAAATACAAAACCGTTTCATCTTCTTTTTCAGTCAGATAGCGCCTGCCTTCTTTTTCGATGATATCCGCCGATACTTCTTTAATATAATCACCTTTATAGCAGCTTTCGGGAAACTCTATTTTCTCGCCCAAAAGTTCCCGATAACGATAAAGCACGGATTTCCCCAGGTTGTTCATCTGGTTTCCCGCGTCATTGATATAATATTCTTTGGAAACGCGATAACCGGTTGCCTGAAGAAGGTTGGAAAGGACATCTCCGACAACCGCTCCCCGCGCGTGGCCGATGTGCAGGGGTCCCGTGGGATTGGCACTGACAAATTCCACCTGAACTTTTTTCCCCTGACCAATATCGAGGCAGCCATATTTTTCTTTCTGATCAAGGATATTCCAGAGAATTTTACGCCACAAAGTGTCTTTGATCATGAAATTCAGAAAGCCGGGGCCGGCGATCTGGATTTTTTCGATCATTCCTTCCGTATCAGTCAGATTTTCCTGGATGGCCTGGGCAATTTTACGGGGGTTCTGTTTGGCCTGGGATGCCAGAATCATGGCAACGTTGCAGGCGTAATCTCCGTGATCAGGATTGGCGGGGACTTCAATTTCAATCTGCGGCAAATTGACATCCGGCAACATGCCTTTCTGCACACAGGCCGCAACAGAATCGGCAATCAGACAAGCAAGTTTGTTCTTCATCGCAACTGCAAAAACCTTTCATACAAAAAAATGACAAGCGGCTTTTATCATTTGCTGCCTGTCATGGCAAGGTGAACTATCAGATTTTTTTAACCCAGCCTGCAACATGATTGAATCTTATCAATCACCAATCGAGGCGCATCGTGATTAATATGTCATTTCAACACAAAAAATATTTTATAAATCATTGATCATAAAAGGTCGATTTCATATCAGCACAATAAACCGGAACTTATTGAAATAACTTCGCGAAAAGCTATCTGATGGCATTTTCCCACGAATTTTCACGCAAGGTGGTCAGGCAGGCTCTGATTCCAGACCTGCCGAGGCAGTATCTTCAATAGCTGGTCATGCGGGTTTGCAGCAATTGTGCCTTCGGCGTAAGAGGGTCCCGGGCACACTCCACCTTCCTGAAGAACCGGTATTTATCTGTGACGGCATCAATCATCCGTTTTGAGAAGTTCATGGAAAAGCCGCTTCCCGGTATGTTGATGCCTAGATTCATCCCGGGCGGAAAATTTCTCACTAAAAAGCCGGTCAGGTTCTGTGAAGCGGCATCTTTCCATAACAGATGCGTCACATCCTCACCATACCACACTCCCCAGATATTATATACCGTGCCTGTCGGACGGATGGTCTGTACCGTTGTATTGTTCGACAGAAAAAGCACCGGTTTTGCGGTTCCATCCACGGCCCTCCCAATGTTCAAATCAACACCTTCTCCATACCACCCGCACCATCTGTTATCAGTTGTTTTGCAGGCATTCGACGAAGAGTCGCTATCCGCTCTTGAACAGTTCGTGCAGGCATGGGCATAGACTTGACATCCTCCCCAACCTGACGAAAGGGGATTCCCAAAACAGCTAGGCTGCTTTGAGGGTTCCTGCTTCACGGAGCGGCCTGACCGCGCCAATCTCTCCACAGGCTAACCGGGCGTGCCCCACCCTTAAAATATTTACCGCTGCGGTTACGTCT
>JAGFXG010000038.1 GCA_017860985.1 Deltaproteobacteria bacterium | reverse complement strand
GCTGATAAAAAGTACTGACCGTTTCGGCGACATTCTCCAGCCGTTTCACCTGTTGATCGACCAGGAGCCTGTCCAGGACGGTCAGTTGGATGACACCCCAGACGGCCATGGCAATGGCAAGCCCTGCCACGGTCAATACAACAAGCCTGATCCGTACAGTCAAATTACTGTTGTAAGCAGTAATTTTTACTAAAAATTTTTTTAACATGGCGAACACGCTTATAACAGAAAGTAATAAATTACACCACGATGTGTTTGTTTTATGCAGCATAGTTTATCCATAGTTCAGCGCGAAAAAAAAGGGATGAGTTTTCACTCATCCCTTTTTTGGCATTTCATAAGTTTCTATAACTTATTTTGCGGCCGGAGCTGCTGCAGGAACTGCTTCTTCAGCCTTCTTTTCGGCGGCTGCTTCCTTTGCTTTCTTTACTTTCTTTGCTGCTTTCTTCTTTGCTTTCTTTACTTTCTTTACTGCTTTCTTCTCTGCTTTCTGCACATCAGCCGCTGCTTCAACTTTTGCTGCATCTACTTTCTCGGCTGCTACAGCTTTATCATCCTTTACTTTTTCAGCGGCTACAGCCTTATCGGCCTTTACTTTGTCAGCAGCCTTATCATGCGAAGCTGCAACTGCGGTCATGCTAAGTGCAAAAACAAATGCTACAACTAATAATACTAAACGCTTCATCTGAAATCCTCCTTGTTAATAGTTCTTTGATAACCCCTTAAATGGTTTTAAGGGACTTCACCTATAGAAAGGCACCCTGCAAATTACTTCACAGCCGATGCTGGTTTCTCTTTTATCTGCTTTGTTCCATTACTGCCTGAATTTTTTCCCGTTTTTGGTTTGGCAACTCTGGACGCTGTCAACTTCCCGTCTTTGATGCTGTAGTCAATGGTCACGGAATCGCTCACCGTGATATTCTGTGCTGGATTCTCCAGGGCGAACTCCATAACTTCTACATTCCCTTTAATGCGTCGCTCAATCTTAATGGCCGTGGCGGATATTTCTACGACCTTGCCTCTGGCGTTCATCTTAGGTGCTTTGACGTTAGTCGTTTTCAATACAGCACTCTGGTTTGACTCTTCAACAGGCTTGTCAGCGGCAAAAGCAAGTGTTGCTAAAAGAAAAAGAATTCCTGTGATACAAACCAACGTTTTTTTCATCAATAAATAATCCCCCGATAGTTCCTGACCGTCATATAGCATCGAACATGCCAACTGCATAATCGAACCGCTAACCGCCCAGGTTAATGATATTACGTTATAAATATTGAAGTGCATTTTCTTGATTTTTCTCAAGACTTAGAGAAAAGGGGAATAACTCCCCAGCCCATGGAGAATAATTCATCAATCGTCATGGGATTAACTGACAGCGGTCGGGCTAACCGGTCAGGCGACGGTAAAACCAGCAGTGCAGATAAAAGAAAAATGCTTCGTTCCCGCCCAGACTCAAAAGCTTTCTGGCAACGGCCCGGACATCTTTTTGGCGGGTAACTTTATGGTCGGCCAGATAGATGCTCAAAAGGCCGCTGGTAATTAACCGGTGAAATTTCGCGTCGGGCAGACACGCTACGCTCGCCTTCGCCTGATGATAAAAAAAACCAATACGCTCGGCCGTTTTTTCTTTGTTTTCATAGTATGAGCAAAAATTTAAATCTTGGCCGCTGCGATCCTCCTCCTGATCAATCAGATAATCCAGGAGAATGTGGAATCCCTGAACCCAGGGGAAATAAGCGTTTTTAATTCCGGCAATCAGCGCGGCGGAAGTTGACGGATTGAACAGTTGTGAAACAATGCAAAAAATCCCCAGTGTTGAGCCGGTGCAGGCGGCAAATTCATGCCATGTCATGGGTGGCAGGTCTTTTGCGCAGCCGGCAAACCACGCCTGCAGGCGCGGCAGGCGCTCTTCTTTTCGAACATGCTTGTGCACCTGCAAATCAACATAAAATCCTGCCAGTTCCCGGAGGGCTGCCGCACCCAAATGATAATTGGGAAGACCCCCCAGGACGTTCCGGCACGTCTGCGTCAGTGCGCTTAAATATCCGCCATCGTCCTGTTCCCGCCTGAAACGGTAATGGGCGCTCGGCGGCATATCCGGCGACAGGGCCTGCAGCATGGATTCGTGCAGCGCACGGAAGTCTTCCGGATCCTGTGATGTGCTTCGGTCGCAGAGATTGTCCAGATAATCGCTGATGGTCTGATATGCAACGATAAAAGCAATCGCGTCTTTATAATGAACACCGGCCAGCAGGCCATAAAGAGCGCCGCCTTCGCAGTGAAACGTTTTCGTTGCAATGCTCGCCAGTGCCTGTTTGCGCAATTCCGGGTCGGGAATCTGGCCGGCTCTTTCTTTCCACTGACGCAAATATAAATGAGTGAGCGGCTGCACTTTTAAAATCATTTTTGTCGTAAGTGATATAAAACCGGTCGGTACCCGCAAAACATTCTCCTTGCTGTTGATCCATATATGCGTAGGCCTTTAGCACAGGCCGGCCCCTATCACAAGACCGCGTAAATTGATCAATTGACCGGCCCCTCCGATTTGTGATAGCTGTAAAATCAATGGTGCCACAATGAACAAATCAATGATTGACACTGATGTCATTGTCATCGGCGGTGGCGCGGCGGGTATGATGGCCGCGGGTCGCGCCGCCGAGCTTGGCTCACGCGTCCTGCTTCTGGAAAAAACCGACCGCTGCGGGAAAAAGATCCTGATCAGCGGAAAGACGCGTTGCAATCTAACCAACACCGCCGATATTAAAAATTTTATTGCCATGTATGGACCCAACGGCCGTTTTTTGCACGGCGCCTTTGCCCGCTTCTTCCGTCCGGAGCTTCTTTCTTTTCTGCAAAAATACGGACTGGACACCAAGGCGGAGCGCGGAGGCAGAGTGTTTCCCGTGTCCGACGACGCCCGGGACGTGGTCCGGGTTTTTCAAAAATATCTGGCCGACTATAACGTGCGCATCGTTTCCAACGCACGGGTGAGCTCGGTGAGTCTGGATCAGCATTCATGCTTTACCGTTGGGACGGCGTCCGGCCGTTATCTTTCACAGACCGTCATTATCGCCACCGGCGGGGCATCATGGCCGACTACCGGTTCAACCGGTGACGGCTACGCCATCAGCGCGGGGCTTGGCCACAGAATCGTCGCACCCAAACCGGCCCTGGTTCCCCTGGTTGTCCGCGAGCAAAACCTTGCCCGATCCATGCAGGGCGTTTCTTTGCGCAACATCCGAGCCACTGCGTTTCAGGGAGAAGCGGCGAGAGTGGATTCGTCACGTACGCCGGATTGTGACTATGGCCGCGGCGAAAAGAAATTTCCCCGGCCTCCTGTTTTGGAAAGCCGGTTTGGTGAAATGCTTTTTACTCATTTCGGCCTGGGCGGACCGATCATCCTCCTCATGAGCCTGGCTGTGGTTGAGGCCCTGGATAATGGTCCCGTATCGATCCTGATCGATTTGAAGCCCGCCCTGACCGGAGAGCAGCTCCGAAAACGGTTGCAATCGGATTTAAACAAATTCAGCAAAAGAAAAATCACGGGCATCATGAAAGAATACCTGCCGGCAAAAATGATCGAACCGGTAATCGCCCTTGCCGGCATGGACACGGAAAAGCCGGCTCATCAGGTCAGCGCCGTCGAGCGGGATAGAATCATTGATTTGCTCAAAGCCCTGCGTTTCAACGTCAGGGCACCGCTGCCGCTTGCCAGGGCAATCGTCACGGCGGGCGGCGTCGCACTTGATGAGATCGACCCGCGCACGCTGTCATCAAAAAAAGTGCCAGGCCTTTATTTTTGCGGCGAGGTGATGGATCTTGACGCCGATACCGGCGGCTACAATCTGCAGGCGGCGTTCTCGACGGGATATGTGGCGGGCGAAAGCGCCGCGGGCTTTGCAAGGTCGCTTTTGCGCGCCTGAAACGAATATCATCGCTGATCTGTCCCGCAGACAGAAGGCAGCAGCAAAGGAGGAAAAAGGTGCGAATATTAATGAACGGAGAACCTTGCATTTTTGAAAAATCCTTGACTTGGGCAATGCTCTGTTCCTATGGTAATAAAATAGAAAAGGAAGTTCTATCAAGAAGACCATGACCGATCAGGCTTTAGGCAAAAATAGTCGAGATCACATCCTCCATCTTGAAAAAGATATCAGGAAATCCATGGAAGATGGATTTCCCTTTCTGGTGTTTACCCGCAATCTCGAGCGTCACTTTCTTATCGATAACCTGGATGCCCGCAGGAAATTTTTTTTCGTCATGACCATCATTGCCATTTTCATATACAACCTGTTTCTTTTTACAGACCGGGAGATGCTGCCGGACATCTACAGAACGGCCTGGCAAATCAGGCTGGGAATCGTCACCCCTTCCATGTTAATTATCCTGGCCATGCTCCACTATCGGGTTTTTATCCGTTACATCGATTTTATGGCCGATTTTCTCATCGTTCTGACCGCTTCGAGCATCATCATGATTCTGTATTTGAGCCATCATCCGAATGTTGTCCATTACCACACCGGTGTTATCCTGATCATTATGTTCGGCAATATTGTCGTTCGTCTCCGATTCTGGCACGCCTTGGGCGTTTCTTGGCTCATATTCTTTCTTTACGTCCTGACCGTACCGGAAATCACATCCATGCCGCCGCCGGTCATGATCAACAGCAGCGTCGTCCTGTTTTCCGCCATCATTATCAGCCTGATCGGCAATTATCAGATCGAAAGCGCCCTGCGGCGGAACTACCTTCGCAATCTTTTGAAGGAAATTGAAACGATTCGCCTCGAGAAGGCCAAGACTGAACTGGAGCTCATTTCGTCGCTGGACGTTTTGACGGGACTGGCCAACCGGCGGAACTTCGACACTTTCCTGGATACGGAATGGCAAATGGGCGCCCAGTACCGCACTCCGCTGTCCCTTCTTTTTTTAGATGTAGATGACTTCAAAGCCTACAATGATCACTATGGCCATCAGGCGGGTGATGCCTGCCTGCGGAAAATCGCAGAGGTGCTCAAAAGATGCATCCACCGTTCCCGTGATCTGTGTGCCCGTTACGGAGGGGAGGAATTCGTCGTTCTCCTTCCCAATACAGATGTGCAAAGCGCCTTCCAGATAGCGGAAAAACTCCGAAACAACATCGAGCTGGAAAATATTCCTAATCAGCATTCCCGTGTCGTCCCTTACGTGACGGTCAGTGTCGGGGTTGCCAGCATGATGCCACAAAAAACTCTGCCTCCGCAGCGGCTGGTCGAACTGGCCGACAGGGCGCTTTACAGAGCCAAAGATCTGGGCAGAAATCAGGTACAGGTGCTTGATGACGAGAATAATTCCGACTGATGTGTCTATTCAATCAGTGTATTATCAATTGGAGTTTTCTTGAGGGCATGTGTAAGATGATCACAAATCGCGACGTATAGATTCCGGCAGGAAGCGGATCGTCATCATTGTCAAGTATACTTGATTTCAATTTACACTAAATCCAAATCACTGCCAACGACAAACATTGGCATCACGTTGCTTGCTCTTATTATTCAATTGACATGTATGACAGACAATTTTATAGTTAATGTGTAAACAGGTGATGTGTTGCCATAGAAGGAGAAAATGCGCGTCTACATAGGTTTTGACGATACGGATGTTCTGGGTTCGGATATCGGCACCGGTAAACTGGCTCGTCGTTACGAACAGCTGATCCCCGCATCATGCAATGTATGGGGTGTTGTTCGCCAGCAGCTTCTGGTGGATCCAGCCATACCCTATACCTCCCATAACAGCTCGGCCTGTGTGATAGTGGATTGCTCTAATGCGTCGTATGTTGAAGCTTTGAAAACCGCTGCGATTGCCCACATAGAAGCCATGTCTCTTCCGGGCAGTGATCCGGGGCTTTGTGTGGTCATTGAGGGCGACCCGGTTTTACCCACACTTGTGTCCTTCGGATTTCTGTGCACGGCAAAGGTCGTATCCCAACATGATGCGATGCAAGCGGTCGGCAGCGCTCATCTTTCCGGCCACGGCGGCACAAACGATGGCATCATCGGCGCAGCTGCCGCTGTCGGCCTGACTGCTTCAGGTTGGAGTGGCCGCTTTATTGAATACTCGGATTTAAGAGCATTTCCCGATCGCGTAGCAGTTTCAGACCTGATGCAAAAGGGTATCCGGGTGGTTTCTCTGGATAGGGACGCCGGCTGTCCGCGTCCAGAAGATAGAGTGGACACAAAAGGATGGTTGAGACCCAGGCTTTGGGGGCATGTCGTTGTGCTTCCCGTAAAACCCGCAGGGGTTGGTCTGTGGGAAAGTCTGGGAGAAAAACGAAACCCTAACAAAAAAAAGATTTAGGGAGGTATTATAATGTCAGGGAAAATATTTTACCGCGAACGGCACAAAATAGGAACTAAAGAGAAGAAACCCCGCTTCAAGCTGGTGGCGGTTGCCGATGCAAACATCACGTTTTATGCCGACCATCTGAGGAAGAAGGAGCTGGAAGAAATTGCCGCTTCCGTGGGAGCGGATCTGATTCTGCTTAAAGCCCCCAAAGACGGAAAGGTTAAAGAAGATGAGATCGAGGTTAAGGAGTAGAAACTATGGCCCTGATAAGAGAACGCGACGGAAGGCGGCTGCATGTTAAAAGCAAGTTGATGGGGGAAAGCCTCGTAGGGAAAACATTTCTGGACAGCCTGCAGGTTGCCCCGCAGGAGCGGCTGTTTCCGGACGTCAACATTGTTAAGATAGGTGGACAATCCATTTGTGACAGGGGCGCAAAAGCTTTACCCGCTATCGTCAAAGAGATTGTCGCCAATTCCAAAAAGCACAAGATCCTTCTGACAACGGGCGGCGGAACCCGCAGCCGCCACATTTATTCAATCGGACTGGAACTAGGTATGCCGACGGGGATCATCGCGAAGTTCGGCAGTTCCGTCTCCGAACAAAACGCCCTTCTCGTCGCCACGCTTCTGACCCCGTGGGGGGGCATCAAGATCGGTCATGATGAAATCATCAAATTGTCAACCTACTTTTCCCAGGGCTGCATCCCCGTTATGCACGGAATGCCCCCTTACGATTACTTTGCCCTTCCCGCACCCAAATGGCGCATACCCATCCACCGGACCGATGTCGGCACTCTGATCATCGCCGACTTGATCGGTGCGCGAAGCTGCATTTTCGTCAAGGATGAAAAGGGGCTCTACGCGGACGATCCCAAGAAAAATAACAAGGCATCATTTATTGCCAAAATCAGTGTAAAAGAACTGCTGGCAAAACACCTGGACGATCTGATCATCGAACGCCCCTGCCTGGAAATTCTCCAAAATAGCGAAGTGCTCGACCGGATTCAGATCATTAACGGCCTGGAAAAGGGAAACCTTACCAAGGCGCTCGCCGGAAAACCCGTAGGGACGATAATTTATAAATAAGATCCGTCCACGGCTAGTGTAGTGCGTCTAACGCTTTTTTCCATATCTTTTATGTTGCATGAACATGGTAACTGTAAATCTCTTTTTAGAACAAGGGGTCGCAACCCCTTGTTCTAATGTTCGGAATAACAGATCATGTCAGGTACGGCGGCTCAATCCAATTACGTCCGTCAAATCTTTTTCAGTATTTTGGCTAGCAGTTCACGGATGATTTTCGGATTGGCTTTCCCGCCTGAGGCCTGCATAACCTGGCCGATCAGAAAGCCCATGGCTTTGCTTTGGCCGGCACGGTTGAGATCCACCAGGCTGACCGGCACACGCCCTTCCATTTCATACCCCAGCTTGGCGACATCCTCCTCCATGTGGATATGATGAATGCGCAGTCTTTTCGTCGTTCCGTCCTCATCCGTAATATCAATGCCGCCCCCGCGGGAAAGCGGAAAATGGGCCTGGGACAACTGATAGCCTTTCGGCAGATCCGGATAATAATAGACCTTCTGATCAAAGGCACTTTTAGGCTGCAGATTGGCGCCCAGTGCCAGGCACAAAATCGCTGCCTTCTCCAGCGCCTCCTGACTCAAGCGGGGTGAGGCACCCGGGAACCACAGGCAGACAGGACAGGCGTTGATGTTCGGTTTGTCGCCGGGATTATTGGGGCAGTCGCAGAATAATTTTGTTTTGCAATTGAGTTCAACATGGATTTCCAATCCAATGACCGCTTCAAATTCCATCACTATTTACCTCCCTGGTGCAGATTCAGAAGATGCTCGCCCGGCGCATGAAGACGCCTCGACGGAACCCACGATTTTATGGACCAGAGAAAAGGTGAATTAACCCAGATTACGTAATAGAGAGATTTGGTATTTCACAGTGTCACGACATAAGGAATGTCGTTTTAGTCTGTTGCTTAATTTGAAATAAAAAACCCGGCTTTAACGGCCGGGTTTTTTGAATCAGACAATATGCTCAGCGGCATTCCGTGCAGGTTGTCAATTCCTTCAAGGGAACACCGGTTTTTTTGCTGATGAACTTTAACTGGTCCACGGGGGCAAAGAATTTGCCGCATTTTTCGCAGGTCTGCATTTTAAAGGTGCGGCCCCAGATCTTGCGTTTGTCGCCCGTCGATGTCATTTCGATATGACCGGTGGGACAGACGTATACGCAGGCTCCGCAGCCGATGC
>JAGFXG010000037.1 GCA_017860985.1 Deltaproteobacteria bacterium | reverse complement strand
GTTTTTACAGAGTACTCGAAGTTATTTGAAATTTGCTCTCCCGCGTAAAGTTTATCACGGCGTTGAATCATCAATTTCTGACTTTCTTCAGTGAGCAGATCGAATAAAGTCGCGTTCATGAGTTCATCCCGCGTGTAGCCTGTGTATTCGCAGATGATATCGTTTACACTCACGAAACAGTTTGTATTCAAATCAACCTCGATGATCCCGGCTGGTGCGTATTTGACAAGATAACGGTACTTTTCCTCACTCTCCTGGAGCGCCATTTCCGCCCGCTTTCGTTTGGTGATATCATTGTACAGGACTTGAAACTGTGGTTGGCCATTCCATAAGATTTCCTTGCGGATAACCTGCAGGTGACGGATTTCCCCGTCTTTTCTTATAATACTGACTTCATATTCGGACGGTACAAACTCACCCCGCTTTCTTTTCTCACTCCTGGTCAGGTGCTCTGCGTAGCTCTCAGGTGTATAGCGTTCTTTTGCAGGTATGGCCTGCAGTTCTTCAATACCTTTGCAGTCATATATATTCAGGAACGTCTGGTTGGCATAGATCGTTTCTCCCTTTGCAGAAACGATGCGGGCTCCCAAAGGAGAATCATCAAGAGAACGCCGGAAATTCTCTTCGCTCTTTTTCAGTATCTCCTCAAGCCGTTTGCGCTCGCTGATGACTAGTTCAATCCCGTTCCAGCGTGTTGACCCGTCTGACATTAAAGAGGGCGTTGATGAAAACGCAGACCACCTTATTCCTCCCGAAGGCTCCCGGACCCGTGCTTCCATCCTGAACGTCGATAATGTTTTCAGGGCCTCATCTTCAGCTTTCACTAGGGATGCAATGTCATCTTCATGGATACTGTCGTAAATCAGGGCGGGATCGGCCATGCCTTCTTCGGGCGATATCCCGTACATTTTCCGGACAGAATCACTTAAATAGGTGATTTGCCTGGTTCCATCAGTCTTCGCAATAATCTGATAAATCATTATATCGGGAAGATTATCGCTGATGGATTTCATGTGGGATTCACTCTCCCGCAATGCCTCTTCCGCCCACCTGTTCTCAGTGATGTCGACAATGGAGGTATAAAACCCTTTTACCTCTTCACCTCTGTAACATGGTTCATAATTAACACGGACGTAACGTTCACGCCCGTCTTTGTCGATAATCTTGTTTTCATAGGATACATGCTGTCCGCTCAACACCTTTTTAATGTTGAGTGATGCTCTCTCGTAGACATCGGGTTTCAGAATGTCGGCAGCCCGTTTCCCGATCACTTCCTGCCGGCTTAAGCCATACCACTGGGCATATGCCCGGTTAACGAATACGTATCTTTCCTCACAGTCCATATAAGTGATAAGCATCGAAACGCCGTTGATGATATCTTCGAACATTTCGGCATTTTCACGCAGCTCTTCTTTTTTACGCCTGACGTTGGCCAGTTCTTCTTCGAGAATACCGATTCTCTGCTCCAGTTCTTCGCGGGTTGGTTTTGTGCTCAACTGTACTCCTCCGATTCATCAGTGATGCAGCTTCTTACTCCGGTTTTTCACTGATCTACAGATCATTATTCATTCAGTGTGTTTCCCGTCAGGTTCCCGGATCACACTGTGGCATTAACAATTTTTGTACCCGAGCTTCACATATTTCCTGGATTTGTTCAACGAAAGAGTATGCGTAAAAAAGGTCAGGCATTCCTAGCGCCGGATGGGCCTCGGGGGAGTGAGCCATGGATAAGGGAAAGGGTCCCGGTACCAGGGATCGTACCAGTAGGGTGGATCCGTCCATTGCTCCCAGAGTTTGAGGGACCGGGGTTCTATCACGGGATATGAATAGAGTAATTCACCAACTGGCCGTTCTTCTTTGCCGGCAATCATGCCGACAACCGTCACTTCACGTTCCCGGCTATATATGGCCGGGTCAAGAAATCCCTGATGGCGAATGATGAAACGCCCGGCTGACCTGTCTGTGTTCATGGGACGCTTTCGAAGATCAAGCTTCGTCTCCCTGACGATTATCAGGGTGTCATTTGATCGTGTGACAGTATCAACGATCACCCCGCCCCAAAGGACGGTTGACCCCCTGAAGGTCTCCGGGGCCTTGACAACCTCGTTGTAGGGGATGTCCCCTGTAACCTCCTGCATCACCTGATGTGGAAAAGGTCCGCAGGAAACAGCGATGACGGAAAGCAACGGAATGAATAATTGAAGTTTCATGTGGTAATCCTCACACCCGTTTAGGTACCTTTCTTGATGAATATGGTCTTTCAAAGACGAATGCAGCCCGTTAGAGATCCATAAGAAGGCATTGACGGTTGTTCATGGGAGAACTGTGTCAAAAATACTATCCATATCTGAAAAGTCAAGAGGAATAATGGATCCCTCTGAACGTCGAACGAAATTTGTGTTTTGCGGACGCGGGCAGGAGAAAAGTAATACCGGAGTTTGCCTTTTTTATCGCTTCATATATTGGTCGTGACCATTAATTGTTCAGAAAAATCTTGACATGTTCTTCCGGATAGATTTTTACTCAATCAAAGGCAATATAAACAACATTGAGGCGGTGGGGGAAATGAAGGGATCTGAAAGTACCCGAAACAGAAAAGTCCTTGTGGCGATGAGCGGCGGTGTGGATTCTTCCGTGGCTGCGCTGTTGCTCAAAAATGCGGGCTATGATGTTACAGGGGTGACCATGGAGCTTGGAATTCACAGTGAAGGCGAGACTCCCGGTCGTTTTACCGATGATGCCATCGCTGATGCCGCCATGGTATGTGATCAGATGGAGATACCGCATATGACCGTGGGATTCTCATCACTGATGGAAGATAAGGTGATAGCCAGGTTTACATCCGAATATTTGTCAGGCCGGACGCCAAATCCCTGTGTGGATTGCAATCGCCATCTCAAATTCGGAGCTCTTTTAAAGGAAGCGCGTAAACTCGGGTTCCACCGGCTGGCAACAGGCCATTATGCCCGGATCGAAAATCAGCAATCCATCTGGCGTCTGCTGCGCCCCGTAGACAGGAAAAAGGACCAGAGCTATTTTCTTTATCCGATCAGATTAGAAGATCTGCCGTTTATTTTATTTCCTCTGGGATCGATGACCAAGGAAGAAGTGCGCAAAACGGCAGAACAATGGGGGCTGCACACCGCCCGCAGGCTTGACAGCCAGGATATTTGTTTTGTTCCGCATGGAGATTACACCAGGGTGTTTTCAGACAGGAACCTGATATCCGAGCCGGGCGATATTGTGGACAGGGACGGAAAAATTTTGGGCAGGCACCGTGGCATAATTTATTACACGATTGGCCAGCGCGGAGGTCTCGGCATCAGCGCAAAAGCCCCTTTCTATGTTGTGGCCATTGATGCCTTGAACAATCAAATCATTGTCGGGGGCAAGGATGATGTACGGGCTTCAGGGCTTATCGCGGGTGATCTGAATCTGCTGGTCGAACCATTTCCCGGGGAGGCGGAAGTGAAAATCCGCTATCGGAAAAAGCCGGCCCTTTGTTCGGTTACCCGGATAGACGATAAGTTGAAAGTCATGTTTAAGGATCCTCAGGATGCCGTCACGACGGGGCAGGCCGCTGTTTTTTATGCAGATGATACGGTCCTGGGAGGCGGTGTCATTGAGAATGTCATCCGTGACTGAAGACACGGACAATGAAACAATACACGCCATTCCATTGCTTTTTAGTCCCGCTCACGCGCGACTAGCGTTAATACTTCGTAACTTGCAGCAAGGTGGCTGATTAAATCTTGACAAATTTTAAAAATAATGTGAATGTATATTCATAAAATGAATGGTCATTCAAAAAATTAGGTCATGGATAAAATCATGGAGAAGCAACAAAGAAAAAAGCGTGAGTTCAATATGCGCCGCGCCGCAATTTTGTCGGAAGCGGAAAAATTTTTTTCAGAAAAAGGTTTTCATAATGTTACCGTTGCTGAAATTGCCATGGCCTCTGGTTTTTCCACCGGGTATCTGTATCAGTTTTTCAAAGGAAAGGAACATCTTTATACAACCATGATCAGTGAGAAGCTGACCTTTATGTATCAATCCATTGAACAGAAAGTTGCTTCAGTAAAAGATCTGCATGGCAAGTTAGCGGCCATCATTGTCGCGCAGTTCCAATTTGTTGAAGAAAATGCGGCTTTCTGCAGAATTTTTCTTCGCGGAGAAAACGAACTGTCGCCCTTGACGATGGATTCTTTTCGTGAACAACTGAAGGATGATTATTTTAAACATTTATCTTTTATTGAAAATATACTGAAGGCCGGCATTAAAAATGGTATATTGCGGAACCTTCCGCCTCTTGAAATGGCGGCTGTCTTGTCGCATTTAATCCGCGCGGCTTCCATCGACTGGATGATCATGCCGACAAAAGAAACGCTTGTTGCCAAAAAAGATTTTATTCTGGATATATTTCTGAACGGGGTGAAAAAACATGAAAAATAAGGGCCTTTGCATATGGTTGTGTGCAGTTGTTGCCATTTTGTATTTTCCTTTTTCCACGAGGGCAGTCGAGCCTTTAACCCTTGAGGATAGCTTGGCGATCGCGCTGAAAAACAGCTTGATCATCAATATTGCCAAAGAAGGCGCGAAAAGCGCCCAGGCAAAAAAGCGCGAGGCGATGACCGGATTTCTGCCAAAGTTCAAGACGTCATACGGCTATACGCGCTTCAATGAAGAACCGGGCTTCTATTTTCCCGGTATTACGGGCACTATTTCCATCCCTGCAAGCTACATGATCACCGGAACGATCAATAATCATAACTGGATCATCGAAGCAAGTCAGCCGCTGTTTGCCGGCGGAGGGATTCTGGCCACTTATCAGGCAAGCAAGACAGGTGAAGATATCGCCCTGGTTGAAGAAACAGCAAAATCCCTGGATGTGGTTCTGGATGTCAAGGTTGCATATTACAATATTTTACGGGCGCAGAGGTTGAGGGAGACCGCGCGCCAGTCGGTGGAAATGCTCAATGCACACCGCGATGTTGCGTATAATCTTTTCATGGTTGGCCTGATTCCTAAAAATGATCTGCTACAATCCGAGGTGCAGCTGGCCAACGGAAAACAGACGCTGGTGAAAACGCAGAATGCCGTGGAATTAGCCAAATCAAGCTTAAACACGCTGTTAAAACGGAATTTGTTCTCACCACTGGAGGTCGTCGATATCCTGGACTATAAACCTGTCAATCAATCGTACGAGGAGTGTCTGGAGAATGCCCGGCAGCATCGACCGGAGCTCAGGATCACAGAACTGAAGGCCAGGCAGGCCGGCTATGTGGTCCGACAGACACAAAGTGAGTTTTTTCCGGCAGTCAGCCTTGTGGCTGATTACGCACGGTTCGGCGAAACAATGTCCCTGGCCGGGACAGAGTATAAAAAAAGAGAAAACTGGCAGGTGATGGCGGTGGCCAGCTGGAATTTCTGGGAGTGGGGTAAAACAAAATTCCGGGTCGATGCCGTAAGGGCTTTGGAAAACCAGGCCATTGATCAGGCCAAAGAGTTAAACGACCAGATTGCGCTGGAGATCAAAAGTGCTTATCTCCTCCTGCAGGAGTCGGAAAGCCAGATTGCTGTTTCTCAGAAAGTGATTGAACAGGCCCAGGAGAATTTCCGTATTTCCGAAGCCCGATACAAGGAAAGAGTGGCGCGATCGACGGAAGTGCTGGACGCTCAGGCGTTGCTTACCAAGGCAAAATCGGAATATGCCAATGCACTGGCTGATTACAATATTTCTTATGCCCGCCTGCAACGAGCGATGGGCGTCAACGACCGGTAGCTGATGGTTTTCGATTCAGGGAAAAAGGTGTTCGAATGAAAAAAGGACTGCTGATTCTGGGGGCATTATTTGCAGCTGTTGTCATGTCCGTGTCTTTTGCTACGGCCCGGGAATACACCTTGAGCGATTTGTATCAGCAGGCACTGGATAATTCTGAAAAAATCAAATATGCCGAGGAAAATCTCTTTATCGCTCAAATGGGAAGACACAAGGCTTTGTCGCTGCTGATTCCCAAGGTTACGGCGTTTGGCACGTACAATCGTTTTTCCGCAGACAAGTTCAGCGTTTCCGGTGTTATGATTCAGCCCGAACAATCGGGGACGTGGGGAATTCGCGCGGACCAGGCGTTTTCTTTGAGTGCGCGTGAGCTGGACGCTTTGATTATGGCCGGACAGACGATTACCAAAAGCGAATTCGATCTGAATGCCACAAAATCGGATTTCATTCTGAACGTGGCGACCTATTATTATGCTGTCCTCAAAGCAAAAAAAGCGCTTGAAATTACCGCGGCGAATGTCGAAAGACTCACGCAATACCGAAATTCCGCCGCTAAAAAAGTGAAAGTCGGCGAGCTGACCAAAACGTCGCTTTTACGAGCCGATGGAGAATTATCGGGAGCGCGCGCCGATTATCTGAAGGCAACGAATATTCTGGTACTGGCCCGTGCCGCCCTGATTCGACTGACGGGAATCGAGGAAAACTTCCGGCTGAAGCATCAGGAACGTTCGTTTCCGGATCCCGATTCATTTGAAGAATTGCGGATAACAGTTGCAGACACAAGAGCCGATCTGAAAAGTTATGAAATGCAGACAAAAATAGCCCGGCAGAATATTAAATATGTGCGCGGTGCCTTCTGGCCCAATGTGGGACTCTTTGCCATATACAACGGTTCGGATCAGAATCCCCCGACGGCAACTCTCAACCGGGAAAGTGTTCTGGCCGGTGTGTCTGTGAATTTTCCTTTTTTCGAGGGGGGGCTGAGGGTGGCCGAACTCAGAGAGGCCATGGCCAAGGAACGCCAGGCCCGCCTGGCTTATGATGATTTAAAGAAGGATGTTGATATTGAACTGCGCGGAGCCTATCTGGATCTGGAAACACAAAAAGGCGCCCTGAAGTATCTCGAAGATCAGTACGTTTTCGCTCAGGATAACTTCAACGCCGTTTTAAGACAGTATGACAACGGCTTGGCAACGAGTCTGGAAGTGATGGATGCCAATTCTCTCTTGCTCAATTCAGAAAAAAATGTCGCGGAAGCTTTATACGACTAAAATCCAGTGGTACGCTGTTGCAGTTTGTTGCGGCAGGCCGCGAAAAATAGTTCCGTTGGCTCACCCTGAGGAGGTTGAACGTTCATGATTTTTAAAGAGGACATGGTTTGCACAGTCAAAAAAAAATTCACCAGCCCTACGGTGAAAGCGCTGATCATGATCATGGTCACTGCGATCGTCAGTTTGTCTTTCACCTCCTGTTCAAAGGAAAAAGCAGAACCTGAAAAACTGGTGAACGTTCGTGTCTGGTCTGCTGAAACACGAAGAGTTCAGCCGTTCCTGGAAACAACCGGAACGCTTAACCCCGACGAATCGGTCTCAATCACCACGGAAGTGGATGGAATTGTCAAAAAGATTTATGTCGATGAGGGGACAAACGTCAGTGTGGGGACCCTTTTGGCCGAAATAAACGACACGGATTACCTGCTGAATGTCAGGCTTTCTGAAGCGGCCCTGCGACAGGCCGAAGCGCAGCGGGTCAATGCGAGTGGTTCGTTTAAACGACTCCATGCTCTATATAAGGAAGAACTGATCACCAAACAGCAATTCGATGATATTTCCACAAAAGTCGCACTGGCGGAGGCCGATCTGGAAAAGGCCAGGGCCACGCTGTCCATCTCGAAGGAAAAACTTTCACGGACAAAAATTTATTCACCGATTATTGCCTCTGTCAAAGAAAAGAAAGTTTCCGTTGGAGATTTTGTGCGAAACGGAACGTCTCTTTTTCAGATCATCAAAACCAATCCGCTGAAACTCCGCTTTAGCATCAGCGAAAAGGATGTTGCCGGACTGAAAACAGGCCAGGACGTTGCTTTTACCGTCGATGCTTTTTCGAATCAAAAATTTCATGGCAAGATCAGCCTGCTATACCCGAACGTGGAAGAAAGGACCCGTACGCTGCAGGCTGAGGCTGTTGTTCCCAACGCAGGGCAGGTTTTAAAGCCGGGTTATTTTGCGCGGGTACAGATATTTACCAAGGAGGCGCGGGACGCGGTGATTGTCCCCTTGACAGCGCTGTTGTATGACGGACCCACGATCCGCGTTTTTGTTGTAAACGGCAACCAGGCGAAAGAACGAATTATCAAAACCGGAAACAAATATGGCGAGTATGTCGAAGTGCTCGATGGAATGAAAGAGGGTGAGCAGGTGGTTGTGGTCGGGCAGAACAATCTGTCGGAAGGGGTGAAGGTTAATGTGGCTCGCTGATACCTCTGTCAAACGCCCGGTTTTTGCGACCATGGTGATCATGGCCCTTGTGGTGCTGGGCGCGGTCAGTTATCCGTCCATCGGTGTTGATCTGCTGCCCAAGATTGATTTCCCCATAGTCACCATTACAACAACCCTCAAGGGCGCCAGCCCCGATGTCATGGATGTGGACGTCACCGATCGGATTGAAGGTGCCGTCAACACCATCAACGGGGTCAAAACCATATCCTCCACCAGCACGGAAAGTGTTGCGCGGACCACCATTGAATTTGTCCTGGAACGTGACATTGATGAAGCCGTTCAGGATGTGCGTGAAAAAATATCAACAATTCGAGATCAGTTGCCGACGGATATCGAAGAACCCCGGATCGCCAAAGTGGACCCGGATGCAGCCCCCATTTTGATAATGAATCTTTCCGGGCAGCGTTCGGTTCGGGATCTTTCCACTTATGCGGATGAGGTTCTTAAAGAACAGCTGCAGCGCATCAACGGTGTCGGTGATGTTATCTTTTTCGGAATGCGTCTCAGGCAGGTGCGCATCTGGGTGGATGCCGCAAAAATGGAAGCGTACCAGGTCTCTCCCGGTGATATTGTCCTTGCCCTGAAACGTGAAAATATTGAACTGCCGGGCGGCCGGATTGAAACTAAAACCAAGGAATACACGGTCCGGATAAAAGGTGAGTTTGCCAATGTCCCTGATTTTAACGAATTAATCATCAGCTACTACAATGGAGCGCCGGTGCGCATTCGGGATATCGGCAGGGCGGAAGACGGCATGGAAGAAAAACGATCCCTGTCTCGTTTCAATAGCATTCCGGCCGTCGGTATGGCCATTCAGAAACAATCGGGAACCAATACGGTCGAAGTTGCCAACCGCGTCAAAAAGGAAATGGAGAGAATCAATAAGACCCTGCCTCCGGGAATGAAGCTTGGTATTTCCATGGATCAGTCGTTATTTATTGTAAGGTCCATTAAAGAGGTTCAATTTCATTTAATTATTGGTAGCTTCTTTGCCATTCTTGCCGTTTTTATCTTTTTAAGGAATATCCGGACGACGTTGATCAGTGCGGTGGCACTGCCTGTTTCCATTATATCCACGTTTGCACTGATCAACTTTTTCGATTTCACCTTCAACAACATGACGATGATGGCGCTGTCTTTATCGGTCGGTTTACTCATTGACGACGCGATTATTGTCATTGAAAATATTCATCGGCATATTGAAGAAGGAATGGAGCCGCGCGAAGCGTCAATGTTTGCCACTTCAGAAATCGGACTGGCTGTTATGGCGACGACGTTTGCCATTGTGGCTATCTTTTTGCCCGTTGCTTTTATGAAAGGAATTATCGGCCGGTTTTTCCTTCAGTTTGCCCTGACCATTGTTTTTGCCGTGATGGTTTCACTGCTGGTTTCATTAACCCTGACGCCAATGATGTCTTCTATCTTTCTTAAATCTTATAGAAAAACGATTCCCAACCCTCTGGCCTCGGCCGGAGAGGGAGGCAAACCGGGAAACGTCAGGACCAGCATCTGGACGAAAGCAAGCGATAAACTGGAGCATTACTATAAAAGTCTGGAAGTGTTTTATCGCCGTGTCTTGGAATATTCGCTTGGTTACCGAAAAACGGTGTTAATAGGCGCATTGATTGTCTTTCTTTTGAGCCTGGGATTGACCACGTTTTTGGGCAAGGAATTTGCTCCGTCTGAAGATCAGGGAGCATTCATTGTCCGGCTGGAAGCGCCCATCGATTATTCCGTGGATCAGGTCGAAAAATATTTTGGCAAAACGGAAGCAATGATGAGCGAAATTCCGGAAGTCCAATCTGTTTTTTATGTTCAGGGGTACGGGGGCTATGCCAATCGTGCCAGAATGTATCTCAACCTGAAGCCCAAAAAGGATCGTAAAAAAAGCCAGGATGACTTGAAAAAACTGGTGCGAATGAAGCTAAAGCAGATTCCGGGGATGAAAGCATCGGCGGAAGATCTTGCCATTGTAGGGGGCGGAGGGATAAGATCGACGCCCATTCAGTACAGTATACGCGGCCAGGATCTTGCGGCGCTGCAAAAGTATGCCAAGCAGATCAGTGAAGAGTTTGCCAGATTGCCGGGCATTGTGGATGTGGATACGTCACTGGAAGCAGGAAAACCGGAATTCAAGATTTACATTGACCGTGACCGTGCTGCGGATCTGAGTGTTGATGTGGCCACTGTGGCTGAAGCGATCAACCTGCTGATCAGCGGTGAACTGAATATCGCCCGCTACAAGGATGAGCTGCGGGGGAAACGCTATGATATCCGTGTCCGGTTTAATCCGGAAGACCGTGACAGCAAGGGGTCACTGGAACGTATTTATGTGAGGGCACGTGACGGCAAGCTGGTTGAACTTGCCAATGTCGTCAGGATTGAAGAGGGAACAGGTCCCAGTGTCATCAACCGTGTGGACCGCCAGAGGGCCATTACAATATTTGCCGCTCTGGAAGGGAAACCATTGGGGGAAGCAACGAATGAACTCGATGCCATCGCAGCTAAAATACTGCCCCAGGATTACATTCCGAAATACCAGGGGATGGCGGATGTCATGAAGGAATCTTTTGGATTTCTGCTGTTTGCACTGCTTCTGGGGGTTGTGATGGCTTACATGATTCTCGCTGCACAATTTGAAAGTTTCATTCACCCCGTGACGGTTCTGCTTTCGATGCCTCTGTCCTTCATCGGCGCGTTCGGCGCTTTGTTCATTACGGGCAGGACACTGAGTATCTTCAGTATCATCGGTCTCATCCTCTTGATGGGTTTGGTGAAGAAAAACGCGATTCTGCTGGTGGATTACACCAATGTTTTACGCGGCAGAGGGATGTCGAGACGGGAAGCGTTATTACAGGCGGGGCCCGTCCGGATGCGTCCGATTCTCATGACGACATTTGCCATGATATTCGGCATGCTTCCTATTGCGCTTGCGGTCGGTGAAGGCGCGGAAGCACGCGCGCCCATGGGGATTGCCGTCATCGGAGGTCTTTTGACATCCCTGGTCCTGACACTGGTGGTTGTGCCATCGGCTTATGATATTTTCGACGACTGGCAGGAGAAATTTAAACACAGAAAAAGCAAAAAAGAGAAGCCTGATGAACATCATTGAAACAGGCAGGGGGAGATATCTTTATGAAGATGTTTTTTGTCATTTATGCCGAAGCCTGTGATGAAAAAGTAACGAACGCTTTCAAGGATAGCGGGTTCAGGTCCTATACAAAGATGCATGGTGCGACGGGGGAGGGCGAAGAAAGTGAACCCAAACTGGGCACCCATTACTGGCCCGGCAGAAACAATACGCTTTTGTTTGCTGTGCAGGATAAGGAGATTGAGCGGCTGGTTGAGCTGGTGCGGAGATTAAAAGTCGAACAGCCACGCGCCGGTGTCAGGGCGTTTACACTGCCGCTGGAGGAATGCGTTTAAAATGGCTGGCCAGAGAACGACACACAGGCAAAAGGATATTTCCCGCCTTTTGAGGGAGAAAAAGAAAAATCTGCCCCAAAAACCGAAAAATGCATTTTCAGAAAAAAAGCGCAAATGAACAAAAGAGGTTCGCCACCTTGAATCTTCCAATTAGGAAATTTCCATGAAAAAGATTCTGATTCTCTTTTCACATCCACGTTTTGAAAAATCCAGGGCCAACCGCGCTTTGATTGAGAATATTGATAAGGTAGAAGGCGTTAACTGCCATGATCTGTATGAAGAATATCCCGATTTCAACATCAATGCGGAACGGGAAAAAGAGCTGCTCGGGAACCACCAGATTATCGTCTGGCATTTTCCTTTTTATACCTACAGTGCTCCAGCCTTGCTAAAACAGTGGATGGATGTTGTTCTGGAATACGGATGGGCGCACGGCAGCAAGGGCAACGCGCTGAAAGATAAAATCGCATTTGTAGCCCTGACTGCTGGAGGCACACGTGAATCTTACGCAGCCAATCAACATAATCAATTTACCCTGTGTGAATTTCTGAGGCCTTTTGAACAGGCCGCCAATTTGTGCAAGATGATATACCTGCCGCCATTTGCCGTTCATGGCACGCATGTATTAACGGATCAGCAATTGGCCGCGTATGCAGATTCTTATCGCAGGCTGCTGGGAAAGCTTACAACCGGTGAGTATGATACCGTATCCGTTTCACGCTTCGAATATCTCAACGACTGGCTCTCCAATAAAGGATAAAACAGAACATGACCAGCACGTTTTTATCTGATGCCCTGATTTACCTTGCCGCAGCCGTCATTTTTGTGCCTTTAGCCAAAAAGATGGGATTGGGGTCCGTTCTGGGTTACCTCATCGGCGGCATGATCATCGGACCTTTCTTTTTAGGTTTTGTCGGTCAGGAAGGAAAGGACATCATGCACTTTGCCGAATTCGGGGTCGTGATGATGCTCTTCCTGATCGGTCTTGAGCTGGAGCCAAAAACCTTCTGGAGAATGCGCAGATTCGTTTTGGGAACGGGCATCATGCAAATGGGCATGACGACGTTCCTGTGCTTTGTCGCCCTGCTGCTGGCGGGTCTGTCATGGCAGGCATCACTGGCATGCGGACTTGCCCTTTCCATGTCTTCCACCGCCATCGTCATGCAGACACTGCGGGAAAAAGGTCTGATGAAAACGGAATCAGGAAAAACCTCCTTTGCCGTGCTGCTGTTTCAGGATATTTCCGTCATTCCGATTCTGGCGCTGATCCCGCTCCTGGCTGTATCCGGAGTAAAGGCAGCTTCCACCGGCCACGCTTCTTTTATCGAGGGATTGCCCGGATGGGCACAGACACTCACCTTGCTGGTTGCCGTCAATTCCGTTGTTGTGGCCGGGCATTTTATTTTTGTGCCTTTCCTGCGTTTCATCGCACGCATTCGTCTGCGGGAGCTTTTTACGGCATCGGCTCTGTTGATTGTTATTGCGACAGCGTATCTGATGATGCTGGTGGGTTTAAGTCCAGCTCTGGGGACATTCCTGGCAGGTGTCGTTCTGGCCACAAGCGAGTTCCGCCATGAACTGGAAAGCGACATCGAACCGTTCAAGGGTGTGCTGCTGGGATTGTTTTTCATTGCCGTCGGTGCTTCCATCAACTTCAAATTGATAATGGAAAACCCTTTGAAGGTTATGGCTCTGGTGGGCGGTATCATTACAATCAAATCTCTTGTTCTCTATGCCACGGGAAAGGTTTCCCGCTTAAGCTTCGATCAGAACATGATTTTTACTTTGGGATTGGGGCAGGTCGGCGAATTCGCATTTGTTCTGTTTGCCTTTATCACCCAGCTCCAGATCATCTCTGCCGAGTCAAGCGACATCATGATGGGTGCAACTGCAATCACCATGACGGTAACGCCGCTTTTGCTGTTGATGAATGAGCGGCTGATTCTCCCTCGATTCGGGACGAAGGAAGCCCTGGAGCAAAAAGAAGCTGACGAGATATCTTCTGAACATTCCGTTATCATCGCGGGATTTGGATATTTCGGAAGCACCATCGGCAGGTTCTTAAGGGCAAACGGCTTTGAGGCAACCATTCTGGACAATGATTCCGACCGTGTCGATCTTTTAAGGAAGATGGGCTTCACCGTGTTTTACGGCGATGCCACCCGTCTGGATATCCTGAAATCAGCCGGCGCGGATTCCGCAAAGATATTGATTGCGGCCATCGATGCGCCTGAAACGAATTTAGATCTGGCGGAAAGGACAAAAAAAGCGTTTCCCAATCTGAAGGTGATGGTGCGGGCGAGAAACAACCTGGATGCCTATAACCTGCTTGATATGGGTATTGAGGATATTTATCGCGAATCAATAGATACCTCTGTTCGTTTTGGTGTTGATGTGCTCATTAAACTGGGCGTTCGGAAATACACTGCCACGCGGGCCGGCCAATTATTCATCAAGTATGATGAAGCATCTTTCCGTCAGCTTGCGCAGCATCGACATGATCAGGAAGCTTATCTTGTCAATATTCGGGAACAGATTGCCCTCCAGGAACAGCTTCTGGAGAACGACCGCAAGGCTAGTCCGAACATCCATGATTTCGCCTGGGACATGGATGCTGAAATAAAGAATACGCCAGACATGAACAACAACCAGGGTTGAGGCAGGCTAAAAGCTTTCAGTAAAGGATAACTTAATGGACAAAGCCGGTTATAATTTAACAGACTTTTTACACGGCCTTTCCCGAAAACAAGGCGACGAAATCATCAAGCGCGGGACTACGCTCGATTTAAAAGCGGGAGCAGTGCTGTTTCACGAGGGCGATCCGGCAAGACGATCCTTCCTTGTTTTGAAGGGACGGCTCAAGCTCGGTAAGACACACGAACTTGGCAAGGAGGTTTTGATCCGCTACATTGGCCCGGGAGAGTTAGCGGCGATGATAACCGTATTGGAGGGAAGGGATTATCCTGTATCTGCCGAAACTGTGGGAGAAACCCGCGTGGTTGGATGGGACAAGCGGACAATGTTGGAAATAATGGCGGAACATCCACAGTTGTCCATTAATATGATCCGCAACTCCATCGATCGCCTTGAAGACCTGCAAAGCCGCTATCTGGAACTGCACGCCGAGCAGGTGGAAAAAAGAATTGCCCGTTCACTGCTCAGGATCATGAAACAGTCCGGCAGGCGATCGGGGGATGAGATTATTATCGACTTCCCGATCAGCCGTCAGGAACTGGCCGATTATACCGGCACAACCCTCTATACCGTCAGCCGTACCATGAGCGCCTGGGAAAAGAAAGGATGGGTAAAATCCAAAAGGACGCGGATTGTCATCGCGGATCCTCACGCCCTGGTTCTTTTCTCGGAAAAATTATGATTATCCGCTGACCTTTTACCCGGATTTAATTCCGTTCCTTTCCTGCTTTAAAATATTACTTCAAGTGAACGTATAAATAAATTTATAGTTGTTTGCGCTGGCGCAAAGACAGCGCTCGATAATTCACTTATGATCGGGCCGAAATGAAGATGAATGCGAAAATAACCATTAGCGATCTATTGGCGCAACACCCCAGGGCGGCCAGCATCTTTATTAAACGAAAGATGCTTTGCGTCGGTTGTCCATCGGAGGCGTTTCACACACTGGAAGATGCCGCGAGGCTCTATGGCTTTGATCTGAACGATCTGACCGCCGCCATCAGCAAAGCCATCCCTAAGGGTAAGCGGCAACAAAGGAAATAATCATTTAACGAAAGGAGATTTACCATGTTTTGTTTTCAATGTCAGGAGACGGTCAAGAATCAGGGATGTACGATAAAGGGTTTCTGCGGCAAGCCGGAGAATACGGCTGATCTTCAGGATCTGCTCATTTACCTATGCAAGGGAATTTCGGTTTATGCTGAAAAATTGAATGAGGCGTACCCAAAAGCCGGTCGTTTTGTATGTGAAGCCCTCT
>JAGFXG010000036.1 GCA_017860985.1 Deltaproteobacteria bacterium | reverse complement strand
GTTTTATGAAGAATAATAATTGGTTTTCCACGGGCATTGTCGTGACCATGCTGATCGTGGTTTCCCTGATCTGTCCGGGCTCAGTAAAGGCCGAATATCCGGATCGCGCGATCACAGTGCTGGTCGGTTTTGTTCCCGGCGGCAGCATGGATTTGAGCGCGCGGGCGCTGGCGAAATCCGCAGAAAAGATTCTGGGACAGCCCGTCATTATTGAAAATAAACCGGGTGGAACGGGAACCGTTGCGCTGGCCGCTCTCCTGTCTCAAAAGCCCGATGGCTATACGCTTTGCGCCACGCCAAGTTCGGTACTCATCCGGGTGAGCCAGCAGCAAAAGGTTCCGTTTAAACCATTTACGAGCTTTAAAACCGTTATCGGTTTTACCGAACCGCAGCTGGGCCTGGTAGTGAAAAATGACGCGCCATGGAAGACCCTCAAGGACCTGACCGGCTATGCGGCAAAGAATCCCGGCAAGGTGAAGTACGCCACGACCGGTGTGGGAAGCACCACGCACGCCGCCGTGGAAGAAATTGCCTCAAAAGACAAACTGCAGTTGATCCACGTGCCCTACAAGGGCAGCATGGAAGCGCTCACCGCACTTCTGGGCGGCCATGTTGAATTTGCATCTCTGACCTCGGAACTGGTTCCGGCCGTTAAATCAGGCCAGGCCAGACTCCTTGCCGTCATGAGCGAAAAGCGCTCTCCTAAATATCCCGATGTTCCCACGATGAAAGAACTGGGCTACGACTTTGCCAATGACGCTGTTTTTGCCATCGTCGCGCCCTCGGATATCGATCCTGCCGTGATGAAAAAACTTGAAGGCGCTTTTGCAGCCGCCGCAAAAAGCAGTGAATATCTGGAGACGCTCGACAGGATCAACATGATTCCCGTTTACTATGATGGGAAAGCGTTCGACAGTTTTTTAAGGAAGCACTGGAAAATCATCAACAAAAACCTGATTGCCAGCGGGGCCATCAAGGAAGCGGCGACCAAACCGGAATAGTGAATACCTTTTTTACCAAAGCTTCGAACTGATTATCAGGTAAAGAGACTTTGTTTCCCCTCCTCCTTTGATGGGAGAGGGAGTTACTTGAAAACTGAAGAACAGGCAAGATGGATAATCGCAATCTGATCAGTGGTATGGTTTTCCTTGGGCTTTCGGTTTTTGTCGCAGTCTCCTCCATCAGTCTGGGGATTGGCCACCTGACCAATCCCCGGGCCGGTTTTATGCCGTTCTGGACAAGCCTGCTTATCATCGTTTTCAGTTTGATTTTATTAGTCCTGACGGTTGCGAATCGATCCGTTCAGGCGCGCCGGGTGGATATGTGGAGCCATGTTCACTGGCAAAAAAGTATGATGGCGGCTGCCGCTTTGTCTGTTTACGTCCTGATTCTGCCCGTAATCGGTTATCTGGCGGCCACAAGTCTTCTGATGCTGCTATTATTTTGGCTCAGTTCCATGAAAATTTTGCCTGCCGTCCTCGCTTCTTTGTTTGCGGCTGTCTTAAGCTATGGACTGTTTTCTTTTATTTTAAACACGCCTCTGCCCCGGGGGACACTGGGATTCTAATCTTTTTTGGACGGAGTGTAATTGGACGCACTGAACGGATTATTCTACGGCCTGTCGGTCGCATTTGAATTTCACAACTTGTGCCTGCTGTTTGCGGGCTGCCTGCTGGGCACGCTTGTCGGCGTTCTGCCAGGACTGGGGCCTGTGGGTGCAATATCGATTCTGCTGCCCCTGACCTTTCAATTGCCGCCGGCGGGTGCGATTATCATGCTGGCCGGGATCTATAATGGAGCCATGTATGGCGGATCGACAACCTCTATTCTGATCAACGTGCCGGGAGAGGCGGCCTCTGCCGTCACCTGCCTTGACGGCTACGCGATGGCGCGTCACGGGCAGGCTGGGCAGGCTCTGGGGATAGCCGTTTTTGGATCGTTTATTGCCGGCACGGTCGGACTGATCGGACTGCAGCTGATCGGTGGGCCGCTTTCCGTGCTGGCGCTGAAGTTCGGGCCGCCGGAATACTTTGCCATTATTCTGATGGGATTCACGTTCATCGTTTATCTGGCGCAGGGATCGATGATCAAGGCGGTGCTCATGGCCCTTGCCGGTATCATTTTGAGCCTGATCGGGCTGGATCCTATTACATCTGAGCAGAGATTCACGTTTGGTAATATCCATTTATTCGAAGGCATCAGTGTTGTGTCGCTGGCCATCGGTCTGTTCGGTCTGGCGGAGGTATTGGTCAATCTGGAAAAAACCGCCCCTGCAAGAGTATTGCAGGTAAAAATCAGGAACATGTTCCCAAGTAAGAGCCAATGGCTGCGCGCCAAATGGGCGATTGTGCGCGGTACCGTGATCGGTTTTTTCATGGGCATTTTGCCGGGCGGGGGCCCCGTGCTTTCCACATTCATGGCTTACGGCGTGGAAAAGAGAGTATCAAAGCATCCGGAAAAATTCGGCCATGGAGCGATCGAAGGCGTGGCCGCACCCGAATCCGCCAACAATGCCGCGGCCTCCACATCCTTCATTCCGCTGATGACCCTGGGTATTCCGCCAAACGTGGTGCTGGCTGTGCTGTTCGGTGCGTTTATGATTCACGGCGTGACGCCCGGGCCGCTGCTCATGACACAGCATCCGGAAATATTTTGGGGTGTGATAGCCAGCATGTATATGGGGAACGTTATCCTGCTGGTCCTGAATCTGCCGCTGATCCCGCTGTGGGTTCAGGTTTTGCGGATTCCCGATAAAATTCTTTATCCGCTCATCGTCCTGTTCTGCCTGCTGGGAGCCTACAGCATCAACAACAGTGTCTTTGACATCGGGGTCATGCTGCTCTTCGGCGTGCTCGGCTATCTGCTCAATAAGTTCGACTATGAGACAGCGCCGTTGATCCTGGGTTTTGTGCTGGGCCCCATGTTTGAAGTCAACCTAAGGCGCTCGCTTTTGATGTCGCAGGGCAGCTTTGCCATTTTTGTGGAAAGGCCGATCGCCCTGGTTGCACTGATTGTCTGTGCCATTCTGATTATTCTGCCCCTCATTCAAACCATTAGAAAAACAAGCCGCCCGATTTCCTGATGGGAATCAGGAGGGCTTCACTTTACCGGACGAACATCTGTTGGTGGGAAATGCATGTAAAAAGGGGAGATTTTTATCGCTGCCAGGAGCGACAATCCTCCGACGTCCGGAAAGAAATCGGGATCGATGTGCATACTCTGGATGCGGGCAAATTTTGCCCATCCTCTCCCTGTGGGCTCAGTCAGATAAATCCGTTCATTAAGCTGCTGATGAAGACGAATGGGCAGAAACGCAGTGTGCACAGGAAAGGGAATGCCTCCCGATGTAATCGTAGCTTCAAAGAACGTTTTATCCGTGAATCCAAGGGCGATGCGGTCGACTTTGCCGGATGAATGCCACCGAATCGAAACGGTTTCTTTGGGAATGCCCCAATTGTAGCGTCCGTTTTCGGTGCTGTTTTCCGAATCCACGTAAATTTTCGTGATGCTCCGCCGGCCGGTATGAGCAAAAGAACCCGGCATAAAAAGCAACTCCCGGTAGGGCCCGACGGGTGCCTGTTTGTAATTGACCAGCATCACATACCCCAATCCGTTTTGCGCGCGTCCGGTCAACCAGGCGGGAAGAAAACCGCATTTTTCCACCCAGGCTTTTTTAAAACAGTACGCAAGAATAATACCCTCTCCTGTCAATTGCCAGGGCGCTGGTAAATGGGGTTGCGGTATTCGGTTCATAGGCGTTTAGACCAGAGGCTTTTTAATATTTTTGATGTATTTACAGACAATTTCCGTCAGATCGTCGCTGTTGCGGTTTTCATTAATCAGTTTGACGACCGCGCTGCCGATGACGATGCCGTCGGCGATTGCGCCTATTTCTTTTGCCTGCTCAGCGTTGGAGATGCCGAATCCTACGGCAATAGGCATTTTGGTAAGTTTGCGGATTTTGCCGATTTCACGGGCGATGTCTGCTGTTTTCGGCGCGGCGGTGCCGGTTACACCGGTGATGGAAATGTAGTAGAGAAACCCCGTTGCGTCTTTGAGAATGGTTTTCAGGCGATCCCCACCCGTTGTCGGCGCGACAAGAGAAATAAAATCAAGACCTGCCGCGTCTGTGTGAATTCTCAATTCAGGCGCTTCTTCCGGGGGCAGGTCAACAACCAGAACACCGTCCACGCCGGCTTTTTCCGCCGTCTTAGCGAACTTTTCTACACCATAGGCAAAAATCGGGTTGAAGTAGCCGAAAAGAACAATGGGAATTTCTGACATCCGGCGGATGTCGGCAACCAGATTCAGGACGCCCTGAAGGGTGGTTCCGGTTTTCAGGGCACGCTGTGATGCGGCCTGAATGACCGGTCCGTCGGCTGTGGGATCGGAAAAGGGAACGCCGATTTCCAGAATATCCGCGCCTGATTTTTCCAGTCCAAGGATGAGTTGCTTCGTAATGGCGAGCGACGGATCACCCGCCGTTAAATAAACAATCAGCGCTTTTTCATTTTTGGCGTGTAAAGATTCAAATTTTCTTCCTATCCGTCCCATATTTTTCCTCACATTGTCTCAATAATCGTCTGGGCGTCCTTGTCGCCTCGTCCGGACAGGCAGATGACGATGATTTTATTTTTCTTCATCGCTGGCGCGATTTTCATGGCATAAGCAATGGCATGCGAACTCTCCAGCGCGGGGATGATGCCTTCCTTCCTCGATAAAAATGAAAACGCGTCGACTGCCTCGGCATCTGTCACAGTCACGTAAGTGGCGCGGCCGGTTTGTGCGAGATAGGCGTGTTCCGGTCCGACGCCGGGATAATCCAGTCCCGCCGCAATGGAATAAGCATCACGCACCTGTCCGTGTTCATCCTGAAGAAGATATGTTTTGTTGCCATGCAGGACGCCCACTTTTCCGCCGCTGATGCTTGCGGAATGCTCCTTTGTGTTCATGCCATGACCTGCCGCTTCCACACCAAACATGGCCACTTTCTTATCATTGCGAAATGCGTAAAACGTCCCCATCGCGTTGGAGCCGCCGCCCACGCAGGCCACCAGAGCATCAGGATTTCTGCTTTCTGTTTTATGAATCTGTTTTTTTAGCTCCAGTCCGATCACCGACTGAAAATTTCTAACCATCACGGGATAGGGGTGTGGTCCGGCGGTTGTTCCGATAATATAGAACGTATCGCGAACGCTTCCTACCCAGTAGCGCATGGCTTCGTTCATCGCGTCTTTGAGCGTGGACGTACCGCTTTTGACCGGCACAACCTCAGCGCCGAGAATTTTCATGCGGAATACGTTCGGTTCCTGACGGCGGATGTCTTCCTCCCCCATGAATATTTTACATTCCATGCCGAACAGCGCCGCGACGGTGGCCGTGGCCACGCCGTGCTGTCCAGCGCCGGTTTCAGCGATCACTTTTTTCTTGCCCATCCGTCTGGCCAGAAGTGCCTGCCCCAGTGTGTTGTTGATTTTGTGCGAGCCGGTGTGATTCAGGTCTTCCCGCTTGAGATAAATTTTCGCGCCGCCCAGAGCATTTGTCATCCTGCGGGCGAAATAAAGCGGTGTGGGGCGGCCGGCGTATTCGCGCCGGTACCAGTCAAATTCTTTCGCAAATGACTTGTCTTTTTTGGCTTTGTCATAAGCTTCTTCAAGTTCGAGAAGAGCGGGCATAAGCGTTTCGGCGGCATAGCGCCCGCCAAAGATGTCAAAATGTCCGTATTGATCCGGTAGGTTTTTCATCGGTCTTTCCTTCGCGTAAAAATAGCAGATGCCGCGGAATCGGCACCTGCCATGTTGATGATTTGCATGATCCGGGCGATTTTCGCGTGATCTTTTTTGCCGGGTGATGATTCCACGCCGCTGTTGATGTCCAGTGCGGCGGGATTTACCACACGCAGCGCGTCGTGAATATTTTCTTCCTTTAATCCGCCGGACAGGATCAGAGGCTGCGAAATATGGCGAGCCAGCATCCAGTTGGACGTCTTTCCCGTGCCGCCGTAAAGGCCGGCATGACGGCTGTCCACCAAAATGGCGGCAACATCATACAGGTCGCCTTTTTTCAAGTCCTCCTCATTTTTCAACTCCAGCGCTTTGATGACACGATCGCCGGTAAATTGCCGGCAAAACTCTGGTGATTCATCTCCATGAAACTGAATCATGTCCAGGCGGCAGTCGTCATAGATGCGATGCACCTCCTGTTCTTTTGAATTGACAAAGACGCCGACTTTTACCAGATGTTGGGGTAACCGGTCAATGATTTCTCCTGCCCTTTGCGGATCGATATAGCGCGGGGAGGGCGGATAGAATATAAATCCCACGGCTGCCGCCCCGTTTTCGGTTGCGCACAGTGCGTCTTCAATATTTGTGATACCGCAAATCTTTACCTGCATTACGGTTCGCTCCCCAGAAATGAACGCAGTTTTTTGCCGATATCCGGCGCAGTCACCAGCCCTTCACCAATCAGAAAGGCATGGATGTCCGCTTCCATCAGGTACTCAAGATCAGCCCGGTTTTTGATCGCGCTTTCCGCTACGACTGTTTTGCCGGGGGGGATGCCCTGTTTTAAAATTCGGCTGGTGTCAATGTCCGTCACAAAATTATCCAGGTTGCGGTTGTTGATGCCGATGATGTCTGCGCCGGCGGCAAGGGCGGTATCCAGCTCGTCCTGTGTATGTACTTCCACCAGCGGACTCAGTCCCAGCTCTTTCGATAAATGAATGAATTCAGCCAGCCTGTCACCAAGCACGCGCACAATCAGGAGGATCGCATCCGCCCCGATAGCCCTTGTTTCGTAAATCTGGATCGGATCAGTGATGAAATCTTTTCGCAAAACCGGAATTTGCACTTTGTGACGGATTTGTGTCAGATAATTTTTATGGCCGGAAAAATATTTTTCATCGGTGAGCACGGAAATCGCCGCAGCCCCGTTTTGCTCGTAGATTCCGGCTATCTTTGTCGGGTCAAAATTTTCGATCAGTCTGCCGCGCGACGGGGACGCGCATTTTACCTCGGCGATAATGGAGCAGGCTTTGCCGCTGATGGCCTCGCGGAAATTTCGGCAGGGAGGAAGTTCTGCGATGGTCTTTTGTAAAGAGGACACCGATGCTGTTTTTTTCAGCCGTGCTACTTCCTCTTTTTTTGTTTCGATAATTTGATCTAAAATCATATGGCTGTCAACTGTTGCTCATTTCAATCAATGCCTGCAATTTCTTCACGGCTATGCCGCTGTCGATACAGTCAGCGGCTACTTTAACGCCTTCTTTGATGTTCGCTGCTTTTTCACCGGCGACGATCGCCAGCGCTGCATTCATGAGCACAACATCCCTGCATGCGCCCGGTTTGCCGGACAGCACATCTCTTGTGATCTGCGCGTTGGTTGTCGGGTCGCCGCCGCGGATATCATCCAGCGGATATGTCGTTCCGACATAATCTTTCGGATGGATGTTGTAGGTGCGGACGATGCCGTCTTTTAATTCAGCAACACGGGTTTCGCCGGTAATGGTAACTTCATCGAGCCCGTCTAAGCCGTGGACAATAAACGCTCTTTTCGTTCCCATGTTTTTCAAAACGTCGGCGAACATTTCTGTGAGCTTCGGATCATAGACGCCCAGCAGTTGCGCGGTGGCGCCTGCCGGATTGGTGAGCGGTCCCAGCATATTGAAAATGGTGCGGATGCCGATTTCACGGCGCGGGCCGATCGCGTATTTCATGGCGCCATGCAGTTTGGGTGCAAACAGAAAGCCGATGCCGATCTGCTGAATGCATTCTTCAACGATCTCCTGATCGACACTGATATTGACACCCAGAGCTTCCAGTACATCGGCGCTGCCGCAGCCACTGGAGACGGCCCGGTTGCCGTGTTTGGCGACGATGATACCCGCCGCCGCCACGACAAAAGCCGTGGTCGTGGAAATATTAAACGTGTTGAGCTTGTCACCGCCCGTGCCGCAGGTATCCACAATGGTGGTTGCGCAGGCATTTACACGAGTGGCTTTCTGGCGCATGATGCGCGCCGCGCCTGTGACTTCCTCCACGGTTTCGCCCTTCATGCGCAATGCTGTGATGAAGGCTGCGATTTGCGCGGGTGAGGCCTCGCCCCCCATGATTTCTTCCATCGCCGCCATCATTTCCGCTTCCGGCAGATCGATTCTTCTTACCGCTTTGTCAATGGCTTCCTTGATCATAACGACCGCTCCTTTCGTTCGGTTGTTTTCAAAAAATTCCGTAAAATTCTTTTTCCCTGAGGGGTGAGAACCGATTCGGGATGAAACTGTATCCCTTCTACCGGATATTCTTTATGGCGCAGCCCCATGATTTCGCCTTCGGCTGTCTGCGCGCTCACCTCCAGACAGGAAGGCAGCGTTTCGGGGCGTACAACGAGCGAATGATAACGTCCGGCAGTAAAGGGATCAGGCAGTCCCGAAAAAATAGTTTTGCCGTCATGGTGAACAGGCGAAACCTTGCCGTGCATGATACGTCCGGCACGGACGATTTCACCGCCGAAAGCGTAACCGATGGACTGGTGGCCCAGGCAGATGCCCATGATCGGTATTGCCTTGTGAAATTCGCGCACAACATCCACGGTGACCCCTGCCTCGCGCGG
>JAGFXG010000289.1 GCA_017860985.1 Deltaproteobacteria bacterium | reverse complement strand
AGGACCGGCTGTCCTTAGCCCTTAACATGGCTCGCCGGTATAAGAAAGCGGTGGCTGTGATGTTTATTGATCTGGATGGTTTCAAAGATGTCAATGACACACTTGGCCATGATGCAGGTGATTATGTTCTCCAGCAAGTTGCCCAACGCATGCTTTCATGCGTGCGCGAAACCGACACAGTTACTCGTATCGGAGGAGATGAGTTCTTAATTATCGCAACCGAAATCAACACCCCCGATAATGCCGCGCAGATTGCCGAAAAAGTAATTCACCTGGCATCCAAACCGGTCATTTTCAAAGGGCAACAGGTGGTCGTTGGTGCAAGTATCGGGATCGCGCTTTTCCCCGACGATGGTAAAGATATGGAACAGCTTATCAAGAAGGCCGATGAAGCCATGTATAGAATAAAAAAAGCCGGCAAGAGTGGATTCTGTTTTATAAATACTAAAGTAAACTAGTCTTTTGCACCAACTCTAAACAACAGAATTCTGGAGAATTCTGGGGTCATAACACTCAATTCAGAGTAATGAGGAACAGCATCCGGTTTTTTTGAGATTAACTTTTAAATAATTTAGTCCTGTCCCTCGTTTCTCAAAAATGGAGTTAGGCATGAAAGATTACGGTATCGGTCTTAAGCGGCAGGGGCACATCGCCATCATTACGCTCAACCGGCCTGCAAAACAAAATGCCTTCGACCAGCATATGTGGGATTGTCTGGATCAGGTGACAGCCGAGCTTGCCACCAGCCTTCCGCGGGTTATCATCCTAACCGGCGCCGGCGACAAGGCTTTCTCATCCGGATTCGACGTGAATCCGGAAAATCCTTTACTTAAGCCATTACTCGCCGCAATAGAGGGACATGACAAAGGCCCGGCGCATGATCTAGTTCGCCGCATCAGGACAAGTGTCGACCGTCTTGTGACGCTTCCGGTCCCGATCATCGCCGCTATTAACGGACTTGCTTACGGCGGCGGAGCCGAGATTGCCTCGCGCTGTGATCTGCGTGTCATGGACCCGAGTGCCGTGATTTGTTTCTCCGAGGTGCGGCTCGGCCTCATGCCGGACCAGGGCGGCGTTGTGGGGCTCACTCATCTGGTGGGGGCTTCGAGGGCTGCCGATCTCATCCTCACTGCCCGGAAGGTGGGCGCTCAAGAGGCCTTCTCGCTTGGCTTGACCAACCGCATCAGTGCGCCGGGAAAGGCGCTTGAAGAAGCATTGTCCCTTGCACTTTCCATTTCAGAAAACGGCCCTCGTGCCGTCCGCCACGCCCTGTCGGTGATCAGGAGAACCGGCGACCTGACAACTGAGCAGGCCCTGGATCTGGAGACCCGGGAAGCCGTCACCCTCATTGCAAGTGGTGAAAGCATCCACGGGGTTTCCGCCTTTCTCACGCGGCAAAAGCCCGAGTTCCCGGAACCCGGAGAATCCTGATTCGATATGCCGGGATTGGGGATGATCCCACCCGGTCATGATTTGTATTGCTACAGTCTCTCTTCCGACAATTGCAGGTGGTCCGTTTCGACTTCCACCAATGCTTCAAAAAGCTGCCTGATCCTTGGATGATCCGCTTCAGCGGCAGACTTTCTGTAGAATGCGATCGCTCTGGTTTCCCTTTCGTGGGACTCTTTCAAATTCTCGACATTCTCCGTGTGGCAGGCATCGCTTCCCGGGGGAACGGATCCCAGCTTGAGAATTTTTCTCCAGATGGAGGCGTGCTCCGCCTCAACCTTACCCAACGCCTTGAATAAAATCTTCCCCTCGGGATCATTCGTTTGATTGGCGGCACAAGCATAAAATGCCGAGTTGCTTATTTCCACCTTGAGGGCGTGTTCGACATTGGTCTGATCCTTTGCGCTGAGCGGAACATCAAAATTCACCTGAGCCTCTTTTGCCTCCAAAATGTAACCCACATGGGCGCCGCAGAAAGGGCAGTTGGGCGGTGGACTGACGCCGATATACGCATCGCCGCAGATAATGCATCTGTATAATTTAACCATTATTTCACCTTTCAAAATCTTTATTTCTTATTGTTCACAAGCGCCATAGTGTTTTTAGAGCTTCCAGAGGCCATGGAGATTGCAGTATTCCCGCGCCGTAATACTGGCCGCTTCGATGGGGAAAACTGCTTCCGGCGCCTGACCCGGCGCAAGGAACTGGCGATAGGCTTTGCCGTCTGCGATCACCTCGATCCATTCAATGTAATGCTTTTCCTCCATGGGATGGGCAACGCTTCCGATCTTTACCTTGATCCCGCCTGTCACTTTTTCCACAACAGGAACATGCTTTTCCTTCGCGGCATCTGTTGTGTTTTCCGTCAATCGTTTCATGGGCTGATTGCAGCACACCAGTTCGCCTTTGCCTTCGTGAAGCACTTCCACGATATGGCCGCATACGTCACATTTAAAAACATCGTTTCTGTTTGCCATGATCCACCTCTTTCCTTTCAGTTAAATATGATTAATCCACTTTTTTAAAACATCTTGCTTTCCGCTGGATCCGTTGTTCAGTGACCGTTCTTTTGCAATTCTTTTTGATATCATTAAAAAATGGTTATGTAAAATCACGCTATGTCGAAGCGGTCAAGGTTCATGACTTTGTTCCATGCCGCCACAAAGTCCTGCAGGAACTTCTCCTGCGAGTCTTCACATCCGTACACTTCCGCCAGGGCCCTGAGCTGGGAGTTCGAGCCGAAGATGAGGTCAACACGGGTGGCGGTCCACCTGGGTTTTCCCGTCTTGCGGTCCCTCCCTTCAAACACATCCGCGTCTTTCGACACCGCCTTCCACTCGGTACCCATGTCAAGCAGGTTCACGAAGAAGTCGTTCGTCAGCGCCTCCGGCCGTTTGGTGAAGACACCATGCTGAGATCCTCCGACGTTCGCGCCCAGCACGCGCATGCCGCCGATAAGAACGGTCATCTCCGGTGCTGTCAGCGTCAGGAGCTGCGCCCTGTCAACCAGCAGCTCCTCGGCCGATACGGCGTATCGGGTCTTTTGATAGTTGCGGAAACCGTCAGCCTTCGGTTCAAGGACAGCAAAGGAGGCGACATCGGTCTTTTTCTGCGAGGCGTCCATGCGTCCCGGGGTGAAGGGAACCGTTATTTTGTAA
>JAGFXG010000288.1 GCA_017860985.1 Deltaproteobacteria bacterium | reverse complement strand
TCCATCAATTAATAATAGAAAGGCTTTTTGTGCTTGTGGCAAATTTCGCGAAAAGCTTGGCCGGAGGAGCAGTCCAACGATGTGTCACCGGATTTGGTGCTGGTTCGTTCAACATATGCATATGTAGTTTTTGCGGGTTGTCCGTCATTTATCGCATGAATGATTCATTGTCTTATCCCTTGAGTCTTTAGTCTTGAACCTTGCCCCTTGCCCCTTGCCCCTTTTGTACCTTTTACCTTGATCCTTAATCCTTACTTCTTTCTCATGGCCGCCAGCCTGGCCTGAAGCGCGTCAATTCTCTGGTGATTATCCTCTGAACCGATATAGGTCCTGAAAAGCCACTCCTGGATCCGCATGGCCCCGTCAAGGTCTTCGTTGAGCACTTTATTGGCAATTCCCTTGGTTTCCTTGAGGCAGCCGTGGTCGTATGCGGCCATTTCGCGCGCAATTTCGCCCACCGATTCCAGCAGCTTGCCTTCCGGAAACACCTTACTGACATAGCCCATCTTTTCCGCTTCATAAGCGTCGTAAATCCTTCCGGTCAACGCCACTTCCTTGGCCCGTCCCAGCCCGATGATGCGCCACAGCGGATCCATAATGGGCGTGAGTGATAAAACAATTTCACGCTGTCCGAATTTGGCCCGTTCGGAAGCGTAGCGAATGTCGCACATCATGGTCAAGTCAAACCCGCCTGCGATTGCCGCACCACCCACCGCGCAGATCACCGGCTGCGGACAAAACAAAATTGACCGGTATGCGCGATGGAACAGATCAATGTAAGCTTCATTGGCGACTTTTTCGAGTTTGCGGATTTCATTCAAATCAAAACCGGCCGAAAAATATTTCTCGCCACCGGTGAAAACCACAACGTTAACATCCTTGCGGGCTGAAATGGATGTGAACAGAGCCGCTATTTCATCAAGGACCTGAGGTGCCAGCGCATTGCCTTTGTCCGGTCTGTTGATGGTTACGGTTGCCACGTTTGCGTCTACCTTGAACAGCAAGTATTTCAGATTCATAAACTCGCCTCCATCTTTTTTGCTTTTATTCTCTGAACAATAGCCTCGGACAGTTCCCCTTCAGGCATCTCCAGTAAATCAGCCGTTTTACCGGCAACAACAATCCAGTCTCCGGCCAAATCAACAAGGTCGGGTTTCCTGGCACAGGCCGCCGGGCAGCCGCAAACCAAAATGCCGATGTCGAAAAACTTTCCGCATGGATCGTCTGTGAATTGATAACCATCAGCAAGTGAGCTTTCGACATTGCGAATGATTTTTAATCTGTCGATCTGAGAATTGCAGCCGCCGCAGTATTTGACAACAATATCCAAATTGTTTGAGCTCCGGTTCTCTCCTGATTTCAAGCCAAAGTACAGGATTTTATAAAATCGGCAATCTGTTTGTCACTCAAACCACTACCGGGTGTACCGTCCAGACGTTTGACGATCCGGCCTTTGTCAAAAAGGACCAATGTCGGGAAAATGTCAATGTCGTACAAATCGGCAACGCGCTCCTCATCGTCGGCAACCAGCAGAAGATTCCGCTGTTTTGTAATCGCCTGCTTTTCAAATACCGGGAGGGCTTTTCTGCAAAACGGACACCAGGATACATAAACCATGGCGATGACATGATCATTGTCCCTGAGAGCCTGTTCCAGGTCTTGAAGGTTGTCCACCGATGCGCATGTCTCGTTTGTGCCCATAGATTTTCCTCCTCGCTGACTATGATAATATCATGTTGCATTCACGGGATAACGCGGCGGCAAGATTGTCCCATCATTACATTGGTCATTCCAGCGAAGGCCGGATTCCAGGATTATTTAAACTGGACCCCGGCCTTCGCCGGGGTGACGACTGACGTGTCCATATTGGCCGATGCCGTTACTATTGTTGGACTGTTAATAACTATTTCTTCAGGGGCGATCCCGCCGCATATCTCTCCTGCAGCTTGCGCATTCCTTTGAGCCATCTTGAATAGTCGGACGATTTTCTCTGCATGTAGGTTTTGACTTCCGGGTGAGGCAGAATCAGAAAATCATCGGCAAGAAAGGCTTCCATCACAGCGTCTGTGAGCTTTTCGGGTTTCATCATGCCGTCCACCGCCGCCACGCCGCCGCCCTGACGAGTCATTTCCGTGTCCACCGCCTGCGGGCACAGGGCAAATACGGAAATACCCTGATCGCCATAGGTGATCGATAGATTCTCCGCCAGCCCCACAGCCGCGTGCTTGGTGACGGAATAAGGCAGAGAACCGATCTGGCTGAGCAGACCTGCGGCGGAGGCTGTAATCATAAAGGCACCGCCACCGCGCCTGATCATACCGGGCAAAACAGCGCGCGCAGCAAAAACGTGAGACAGCACATTAATTTCCCAGATCCTCTGCCAGGTCTTATTATCCACTTCATAACCGCCCAGCGCAAGGATTCCCGCATTGGAGCAGAAAATATCAATGCGACCATACCTGTCTTCCGTAAACTTCACCAGGCGGATCATATCCTCTTCTTTGCTGACATCGCAGGCAACTGCCGCGCCTTTTATTTCATCCGCCACCGCTTTCGCACCCGCCTCGTTGACGTCTGCCGCAACAATCGCCTGTGCCCCTTCCCTGGCAAACCTCAGGCACAACCCCCGGCCGATGCCGGATGCCGCACCCGTTACAACAATGACCTTTCCAGTAACTTCCATAACCACTCCTGATTTCCATTCCCGGTAATTTAAAACAGGAACAGCCGTGCGGATTATGTAACTCCGGCCAATTCCCTAGAGCGTTTTGCCGCTGCCTCCACGGCAGCCATCAGCGTCGCTCGGATATTCCGTTCCTCCAGCACTTTTAAGCCGGCGGCCGTTGTTCCGCCCGGAGAGGTGACCATATTTTTCAGCTGCGCCGGATGCTGCCTGCTCTCAAGACAAAGCCTGGCCGATCCCAGCACGGTCTGTATGGCAAGTTTCTCGGCAAGATCGCGCGCAAGCCCGAGATGAACACCGGCATCGATCATGGCCTCAATGATCACAAAACAATAAGCCGGACCGCTGCCGCTCAAAGCGGTCACGGCATCCATGAGTTTTTCATCCACTTCCACCGCCAGACCAACGGCATTTAAAATCGCGAGCGCATACTGGACA
>JAGFXG010000035.1 GCA_017860985.1 Deltaproteobacteria bacterium | reverse complement strand
ACGGCGGAAGTGGAGAGGATTCTTACCCGTCACGGTGCACGCAAAGTGACAAAAAAAGTGACACAGGAACGGACCATCATACGCGCGGACATTTTCGGCAGGGACTGGAAAGAAGTCCTGTCTGGATTAAAAAGAATCGGGACGGTGGAAGTAAGCAGCATGTCCGGTGATGCCGGTGAACTCCTCATTCATGTATCGATAGAAATATCCGTTCAATAGCCGGTGAAGGATTGACGTTTTGCCGTCATTGCCTGATGTCCGGTTTATGATCTGTCTTGCCGATTGTGCGAAAACGCCGGGCAAAGCGTTCAAAGCGCCGCAACAGGGGGAGGGAGTTGTTAATTGCTTCCAGGGACTGGCGGGTTGCCTCTTCTCCGACCCTGATGAGATGATCAGACCGGCTGAAATCGGCCCAGTGAAGATCTCCAACGGAAGGCCGGATGACGACATCCGCATTTTCAAGTTCAGCCGCTTCCAGCATGTTGGCTGTTATTTCACCCGCCCGGTATAAAACATCTTTTGCCGTTTCAATGTCAGTTTCCTTCGGCAGTTCACGATCCACCATGACCGCGATGACAACATCTGCGCCAGCCTTGCGGGCAGCGTTAACCGGCACAAGGCTGGTCACGCCTCCGTCGGCCAGAAGCCACTCACCGATGCGGGTGGGTTCAACCGCTCCGGGGACGGAACTGCTGGCCAGCACTGCCTTGCGCAGAGAGCCTTCTGTCAAAACGACCTGTTTGCCGGAAATCAGATCCGTGGTTACGGCCATAAATGGAATGCGTGTGTCCTTTATATCTATATCAGGAAGAAGATAGTTGATGAGCGACTGGAAATCTTCAGAAGGAAGAATAGAAGGACTGAACAGCGCGCGAACCAGGTAATACCGGTTTCTCAGGAAGGTTTGCGTTTTTTGAAAAAAATTTTTTCGTTCCGATGAGAATGTCGTTCCGATGGCCTTAATGGCGGAATCCTTATATTCAGAACTCCTCAGGTAGCCGTCCACTTTGGCTGTAATATTCCGTATGGACATGCCCGATGCATAAGCGCCGCCGATCAGTGCGCCGGCACTGGTCCCGACAATCAGGTCAACTCCGATGCCCTCCTGTTCCAGGACATTTAGGACGCCGATATGAGCCAGACCGCGGACACCTCCGCCACCCAGGGCCAGACCAATTTTTTCCCCCGTCCATTTCATGCCAGGCTGCTCCATTTAGACTTACATTTTCTTATCAATACCGGTGCCGACTGTCAATCGGAGACTGGCTGTCCGATCCCTGAATGATGACTGCCGGAGTTACTAAAGGTAAAGAATCATGAAAATTGAGCAGTGGCCGGATTGCCGGCAAACAGGAATCATGGACAACAAGCGCATGGCCATCCATGGCTTGTCCTGCGGGATTTTATGTCTTTTCTTTTTCGTTGACAGAGCGCCGACCTTCCCCTATAACCTGTTGGCAAAATATAGACATAAAAAGGGGAGCATTTCATGAAAAAATCAGCAATCTTCTTTGTCCTTCTGGTGATTATTTCTCTGGGTATTTGTGGTTGCAGCCGTGAGGATTCTTCCCAGATCAAAATCGGCGTCATTGCTGAATTGACTGGTGACGTTCCGGCCGTGGGGGCCTCCTGCAAAAACGCGGCTGAGATGGCAGTTGCCGAAGTCAACGATGCCGGCGGCATCCAGTTAGGCGACAAAAAATTTAAAATCAAATTAATTATTGAGGACAACGCCGGGAAAGCCGATCAGTCGGCCTCCTCTGCGCAGAAGCTGATTACGCAACAGAATGTTACGGCGATTGTCGGTCCCAACGCCAGTCGCTATGCTCTGCCGGCCGCCGAAATCGCGGAAACCGGCAAAGTAGTGCTGATCACTCCCTGGTCCACCGCGCCGAAAGCCACGCTTGATTCCAGAACTAATGCCTCTAAAAAATATGTTTTCCGCGCCTGTTTTATTGACCCTTTTCAGGGAGGGGTTCTCGCCAAATTTACGCTCACCAATTTAAAGCTGAAAAAAGCGGCGGTTCTTTACGACGTTGCTTCCGAATACAACAAGGGCATTGCCGAGATTTTCAAGGAAGTGTATGAGAAAAACGGCGGCAAGGTGGTTGCATTTGAAACCTATACCACGAATGACAAGGATTTTTCATCACAGCTCACCAAGATCAAACAAGCCGCGCCGGATATTATTTTCCTGCCCAACTATTACAGTGAAGTGCCCCTTCAAATTCAGCAAGCCAAGCGATTGGGTATTACCGTGCCATTCATCGGCTCCGATTCCTGGGGATCGGAAGAACTGATAAAGCTCTGCGGCAAAGACTGCAACGATTATTATTTCAGCACACATTATGCGGCTGACGCTGCTACAGAAGCTACTAAAAAATTCATTGCAGGCTACAAAGCAAAATACGGAACCACACCAGATGACGTGGCCGCCCTGACTTACGATTCATTCGGCCTGTTGTTGCAGGCACTCAAAACGGCCGGAAAAAACGATCGTCAGGCCGTGCGCGACGCGCTGTCAAAAATTCCGCAATATGAAGGCGTGACAGGAAATATGCAGTTCAAGGAAGGTTCCGGCGACCCGGTCAAAAGCGCGGTCATATTAAAAATTAAGGATGGGAAGTTTACGTGGTTTGCCAATGCCAAGCCTTGATATCAAAATATTTTCTTATTTCCTCTCCCTCGCGTGCCTTTCAGGGTATGAGGGGAGAGGATTAGGGTGAGAGTGATATTCAAGAATCCCCCTTACCCTTCCTCCCCGCCCATAAGAGGCGGGGCAATACAAAGACCAAATACAGTGTTTCCTGGATTCCCCGGTCAAGCCGGGGAATGACAAATATAAAGGAAGACCCGTAACCATTCTATGGCCTATATTTTTCAACAAGCTCTTAACGCCCTGCAACTGGGCAGTATCTATGCTCTGATCGCTCTGGGCTACACCATGGTTTACGGCATCCTGACGATGATCAACTTCGCCCACGGCGATTTGTTCATGGTCGGCGCTTTCTTCTGTTTTCTGATTGCTGTCTATCTTAAACTTTCGTTTGTTCCCACGCTGCTTTTATCCATGCTGGCCGTGGCCTTTCTGGGCGTGGTCATCGAACGGCTGGCCTATAAACCCTTGCGCAATGCCCCGCGCGTATCCGCCATCATCACCGCCCTCGGTGTCGGCCTCTTTCTGGAAAACTTCACTCTGGCACTTTCCCCCTATCCCAAGCATATTCCGCCGCTTCTGGAAAATATCACCTGGACAATCGGTTCGCTATCCATATCTTCTTTGCAGATTATCGTCATTGTCCTCTCACTGGTTTTGATGCTGATTTTGGACTTTATCGTGCAGCACACCAAGGCGGGTATGGCCATGCGTGCCATTTCGTGGGACAAGACGATTGTTCCGCTGATGGGTGTGTCGGTGAATAAAATCATCTCGCTGACGTTCGCCATCGGCACGGGCCTGGGTGGAGCTGCCGGTGTGATGTACGGTCTGGCTTATCCGGTAATCGATCCTTACATGGGCATCATGGTTGGCTGGAAAGCGTTTATCTGCGCCGTGGTCGGCGGTATCGGCAATGTCCGGGGTGCCATGATCGGCGGTTTTATACTTGGCGCGGTAGAAATCATGGTGGCCGCATTCTTCCCCTCCACCTACCGCGACTTTGTGGCCTTCACGCTGCTTCTTATCCTGTTAATTGTCAGACCATACGGCATCCTGGGCAAGCCGCAGCCGCAAAAGGTGTAGCGATGTCTTCCATCAAAATCACATACCATAATCTCCTTGCGAAATGGCACATCCTTACCGGTCATAAGCTTTTCTGGCCGGTTTTCATGGCTGCGGGTCTGGTATTTTGTATCGCTGTTGATACGTTTGATTTTGTGGATTTATACCTGCAGCTGATTTTGATTTACGTAGGCATCAACATCATCCTCACCGTCAGCCTGAATTTAATCAACGGTTACATGGGTGAATTCTCCGTGGGGCATGCCGGTTTCATGGCTGTCGGCGCTTATGTTGCCTCTCTGTTGACTGTCCATGCTTTCCCGGCAGGTGTGCAAAGTCTGCTTTTCCCGTTGGCGATCCTCGCAGGAGGCATCGGTGCTGCGCTGGTGGGTTTCCTGGTGGCGATTCCGTCCTTCAAAACACGAGGAGATTATCTGGCCATTGTCACGCTTGCTTTTGGCATGATTGTCAAATCCGTCCTGGAAAACATCGACGCCGTCGGCGGACCACGCGGGCTGCTGGGCATGGAGAAGCTCACCACACTTCCCTGGGTGTTTTTCTGGACCGCGCTTTCCATCTGGGTGATTCGCAACCTGGTTTATTCCAATTTCGGGCGCGGCGTATTATCCATTCGCGAAGATGAAATCGCCAGCGACCTGATGAGCGTCAACACGCGCCAGGTCAAAATCATTGCATTTGTTGTTTCGTCTTTTTTCGCGGGCATTGCCGGAGGCCTGTTTGCCCATGCGCTGCAGTTTATCAACCCGCGCATGTTTGACATTCTCAAATCCACCGATATTCTGATCATGGTTTATCTGGGCGGCATCGGGTCGATTTCCGGATCGATCATCGGCGCGGTCATTTACACCATCCTTCTGGAAGTCCTGCGTCCGATGGGTATCTGGCGGATGGTGCTCATGCCGCTGATGCTTGTACTTCTGATGATCTACCGTCCGCGCGGTATCATGGGCATGAAAGAGGCCCTGATGTTTACGCCCCTTCGCGATCTGGTGACGGAAAAACTGTGGCGGCAAAAGAAAAAGGAGGCAGCGGATGCCACTGATTGAAATCTCTAAAGTTACGCACCGCTTCGAGGGGCTTTGCGCGGTATCCGACTTCAATCTTGCCATAGAGCAGCATGAGCTCATCGGCATCATCGGACCCAACGGGGCGGGGAAGACCACGGTCTTTAACCTGATCACCGGCGTCTACCGCGCAACCGAAGGAAGCATCAAGCTGCAGGGGAAGGAACTGGTCGGCCTGACGCCGCACCAGATTACCCGGCTGGGCATTGCGCGTACATTTCAGAACATCCGGCTCTTCAAGGAACTGTCCGTGCTGGACAATGTCCGCATCGCGCATTACGGCCAGATTGCCTATACGCCTGCCGAGGCGCTTCTGCACATCGGTCGATTCCGCTCCGAAGAAAAACGCATTACCAACCAGGCCCTGGATTTGCTCGCGATCTTCAAGCTTGATGAGTCAGCCAATGAAAAGGCTAAAAACCTGCCTTACGGTTTGCAGCGCCGCCTGGAGATTGCCCGGGCGCTGGCCACTGAACCAGCACTATTGCTTCTGGACGAACCGGCGGCCGGCATGAACCCCAACGAAATAATGCAGCTCATGGATTTCATCCGCTGGATTCGTAAAACGTTTTCCGTGACAATCATTTTGATAGAACACCAGATGCGGCTGGTGATGGGCATTTGCGAACGTCTGGTTGTGCTTGATTTTGGCGCAACCATTGCGCAGGGACTGCCTGCCGAAATCCAGGCGAACCCCAGGGTCATGGAAGCTTATCTTGGTGTGGAGGTCGCTTCATGATCAACCCTGATGGTCTCCTGTCTGTTACCAACTTAAGCGTCTCGTACGGCAGCATCAAAGCCGTGGATGATATTTCCTTTGAAGTCGCGCGCGGAGAAATCGTCACGCTCATTGGCGCCAACGGCGCAGGCAAATCATCCATCCTGCGGGCCATTTCAGGCCTGATTCACTATCAGGGTGGCATTGCGTACGCGGGGAAAGATTTGAAAAACATTGCCGCCGACCGGATTGTTGCCGTAGGCATCGCCCACGTGCCGGAAGGTCGGGGAATCTTCGGTAATCTCACCGTGCTGGAAAATCTCAAGCTTGCCTGTTGGCAGCGCAAAGACAAGGCTAAAATAGCCGCCGATCTGGAACACGTGTTTGAATTATTTCCCCGCCTCAAAGAACGAGGCAAGCAACTGGGCGGCATGCTATCCGGCGGCGAACAGCAGATGCTGGCTGTGGGCCGCGCGCTCATGACCGATGCGCCGATGCTGCTTCTGGACGAACCATCCATGGGACTCTCGCCCGTTTTAGTGCGCGATATTTTCAAGATCATCCAGGAAATCAACCAGGCGGGGAAAACCATACTGCTCGTCGAACAAAACGCCAACATGTCTCTGCACATCGCCTCGCGCGGCTACGTTCTGGAAACCGGCCGCATTGTGCTTTCCGGTACAGGCAAAGAACTGACAGGTAATCCCCGCGTCAAAGAAGCCTATCTCGGCGGGTAAACCGTTTTAATCCCCTTTTCTAAAGGGGAATTCTTTCTGTCATGTTATTGCGAGCCATCTCTCAGATGGCGTGGCAATCTATCTTTTGAATCAATCTTCTTTTAACCGCGAACATTGATTATTTAGGCAGGAAGCCAGTGTTTGTCGTATCGAGCCACAAGGAGAAATCTACCGGGTCTCAATACGTGAAGCATAAATCGTAAAAACTTAACAACGATTCTTTTAATAGGGTTTTCTTGCGCTGTTTTAAAGAAGTTGTGCTATTCGTCACGTATCAAGCATCTTTGAAATATCATCAAATGTTAAATAGGGCCGAAAACTTATATTTCAAAACCTGACCCTGATTACGTTGACGGATAAATGTCTCTTACGCGCCTGCAGAAGCAGTACGTGCAGGAAAGGTTGCACAGGCTGGAGGCCGGTTTCAGAAGCAATGATATCGATTGGAGGGCTGTGTGTTTTTTCATTAACAGACGATGACTGTGTTTCTGTTTCCTTTTAATCCAGGAATCCCCGCGGGTTTATTTTAGCTGTCTTTTCCCATTGAGTGAGCATGCCTTCCAGTTTTTTGGCGACATCGGGATAGGTGGCGATCACATTGTAGTTTTCGCCCGGGTCAAGGGAAAGATCGTAAAGCAGCGGCCATCTATCTCCCAGTGCTTTTTTCCCCATCCTGCTGGTTATATATTCCGCATCGAGGGGTACCGGCCAGACATACCTGTTTAATCTTCTCAGGTACTTCCATTTTCCGAAGCGTACGCCTTCCAGCTGGTCATAATGATAGAAATAGACAATATCGTGCGGAGAGACGGGATCACGTCCGGAAAGAAGGCCTGCGATGTTCTTCCCGTCGATAACCCGGTCGGACGGATGTTCGATTCCTGCCAGTGCCAGGAGAGTGGGGAAAATGTCCAGGTTGACGACCAGCTCAGAAGACACCTGACCCGGCCGGATATTCCCCGGCCATTTCACAATGAAGGGCACCCTGAACCCGCCTTCGTAGCTCTGTCCCTTGCGGCCTCTGTATACGCCCGGACTTCCTTCATACCAGGGACCGTTGTCGCTGGCAAAGAAGATGATCGTGTTTTGTTCAATATTCAGCTCCTGCAATTTTTTGGTGATTTCTCCGACGCTCCAGTCGATTTCTTCGACGGCGTCGCCGAATTTTCCGGCTTTTGATTTTCCGGCAAAACGCTCCGATGCATACAGCGGCTGGTGCGGAAAAGTATGGGCAAAATAGAGGAAAAACGGGTTGTCCTTTGACTTTTCAATGAAGGCCAGCGCTTCCCTGGTATACATGCCGGTCAGCCTGGCCTGGTTGGTTCCGATGTCCGCTTCCAGCTGTGTTTCATTGCGAAAGAGTGGACATGGCTGCATGTCGTTGCTGTGCGGGACGCCAAGGTACTGGTCAAAGCCATGCCTCAGCGGATTGAATTGGGGCTCGCGGCTGTAGTCGCCCAGATGCCATTTTCCCACCATTGCGGTGCTGTAACCGGCAAGTTTCAAGGCTTCGGCGATGGTAGTTTCCTTGCGGGAAATCCCTGCGGCGACATAGTCCTCATGCTGATCAAAAGATCCCATAGGTGTAAACTGATAGGCGATTTCCCTTTCGAGCCTGCGCAAAAGCGGAGAATCAGCCGGATAAGGATTGCCGATGATGCCTGTTCTAAAAGGATAGCGGCCGGTCAAGAGTCCTGCCCGCGATGGCGCGCACACGGCATTACATGAGTAATAGTCGGTAAATCTCATCCCGTCACGGGCAAGCCCGTCGACGTTGGGGGTGCGTATCACTTTATTGCCGTAGCAGCCCAGGTCGCCATAGCCCAAATCGTCGCAGTAAATAATGATGACATTTGGTTTCGGGGCGGACGGATTGGCGAGTATCAGCTTCTTAAGTTGGGAATCGTTGGGGTATGCGCCGTAGATTTCATCGATCGATTTACTGCTCAATAATTTGTAACCGGCAGTTCCAACCACGGCAATACCGCCGACAATCAGTCCGGTGCGAACTGATTTTTTTATCAGATCTCGTCTGGAGATTTTTTCATCCATGTTCTTTTCCTCCTGTGTCATCAGACGGCTGAATATAAAATGCTTATGGCAGTGCCGGTGATTATCAGGTCTTGAAAGATAAGATTTCTGATCCCGCCAGACAGTTATTAATTACCAGCCATATTACAACTTTAAAATGACTTTGCAAGAAAATATGGTGAATGGTGGGTAGGCACTTGTGGATAGTGGATGGTAAATTGTGAATAGCTCCTGGCTTATGGCTTATGGATAACGTATGAGCCATAGCGGATTCGCGATGCACCCTGCAATAATGGTTACCGCATCGCAATACCTGTGTGTATGGGGCACTCGGCGCAGTCGGGGACCGCACCTTACA